>NZ_CAKVFS010000002.1 GCF_934746965.1 uncultured Methanobrevibacter sp.
GAAATTTTATCAAAACGAAATTTCGTCTGTAAAAAAATTCAAAATCAAATAAGCCTATAAAATTTTACAGACTCTTTAAATAGAAATTAATACCTGAATTTGTAGTTAATCCCAATTTACCATCATCAATAATAGCAGTTAAAGTAGGTCTAGAATTTTTTGAAGTAATTGAAACAAATTTAATTACAAAATCAAAATTAAAAGAGACACTATTATCCAAGTAAATATCATTTGCAAAAGAACCATTATTTTGAGTAAAAGTAGTGTTAATACAATTAAGTACACCTAATCTCGCATAAATTGCTCCTGCATAATCATGAGAACAATTTATAAACTTAGAATTTGAAAATGTCATAATCGGACTTCCAAAATAAGTATAAATAGTTGAATAACCTGATTTTTGACCATTTCTCTTAATATACATTCCATTATTTTGAATAATACTATTATTAACAATTATATCCTTAGTAGTACTTATAATAGTTCCAGTATTAGAAATAAATCTATTATTATCAAATACTAAACCATTACCCCCGCTTACTGCATAATTAAAAAATACATTATTATATGCATAAGAATTAGTAAATGAAGCTTCAGATTGATAATAATCAACTAAACCTCCAACTTTATTATTATAAAATGTACAATTATTAACTTTATTAGCACCATAAACTAAATTTCCACTTCCAAGATTAGATTCAGCACCACTAATATTCTTAAATATTGAATTATTTAAATAAAGTAAACCATATCTAAAAGTAACTAAATTTTGAGATCCAATTACGATATCTTCAAATATACAATTATCAATTCCTCCAAAAGTAGATTGTGAAAAAACACCACTAGCAATTGAAATTACAGATTTACCATATACAAAATTTTTGAAAATAAGATTAGAAATAGTTAAATTTAAACTTGTTTTAATATTTAAGAAAAAGTTTCCATCAATACCATCAATAGTAGTTCTACTCTTTGAACCAATAATATTCAACACACCAATATAATCATCAGTAATATTAACATTACCTTCACCATAAAATACTCCATCACCTAAATGTAAATTAACATTAATATGTTTACTAAACCCAAAAATTAATCCTTGAGCAATAGTTTTAAATGGATTATTTATAGTTCCATCACCATTTATATCATCACCATTTTGTGATACATATACATCAATAGGGTTTTTATCAATGAATACATTTAGTTTACCATTAACTAAAGATTGTACATTCCTAACTTTAGCAGTTACATCATATATTCCATCATTTAATAATTCATGAACAGTAAGAGAAACTATACCATTTACACTATTTGTTTTGAATGTAGAAGATACTCCGCTTATCTTAAATTCAACACTAGCACCATGAACTAAATTACCCATATCATCAGTAACAAGTGCAGTTAATGGAATGAATGTATTAGTAACATTAACTGTTTCACCATTTAATACATATATCTTAATATTAGATAAACCATAGTTAACTGCAATACCATCACCCAAACCAGAATATGCTTTACAATTATCAAAAGTGTTATTCTTCAAATAACTTAAACCAGCTGAAAAAATAGCTCCCCCACTAGATTTTGAACTAAAAGAAGTAGTCTTACTATTAACAAACTGATTATTAACAATATTCACACCTGGGACTGTATATATTGATCCACCTTGCATAGTTGCTAAATTAGATATAAATTTAGAATCAGAAATAGAAGCTTTTCCACCACTTGAAATATAAATAGCTCCACCTAAACCATCCACATCATAAGCTTCATTTTCTTTAAAGATAGAATTTGAAATATTCATATTATAACCATAAATAGCTCCACCTTTTCTGATTACTTTATTTTTACTAAATGTGGAATTACTAATTGTAATATCAGACCATAGTTGACCACAGATTACACCACCATTAGATTTTGCTAAATTATCTTCAAAATTAGCATTTTCAACAATAATTTTACCTTTAACTAAAAAAACAGCACCATCAGTAGCATAACCATTTTTAATAGTTAAATTACTTATATAAACAGAAGTTCCTTCATTAATTGTAAATAAACTTTTATGACTTAAATCAATTGTTGTTTTATTAACTCCAGAACCAACAATATAATATGATGATACTCCATTATTATTTTGATCAATAATTATCTCCCTATTACCATTTCCTTTAAAAATACCTTCACCTAATTTGATTATAGTATTATTAGAATTAGCTATAGATATACCCTTATTTAAAGTAGCATATGGATTTTCTAAAGTACCATCATTGTTATCATTACCTGTGACATTAATATAAATAGCATTAGACTCCCCAGAATCTTGAATAACACCACCATAATTAATACCATCAGAGATTACATTTTTTTCAAAAACATTATTTAAATTTTCAGAACTTTGAATAGTTCCAATGTCAACATTATTTCCATCTAAAGACGCAGTAGCACTAACTGCTCCTACTGACACACTCAGCAATAATATTAACATAATAAAAAAAATATTATTAATTTTCAAAATCAACCACCAATATATTTAAAAACATGTCAATTATGTTTTACAATAATAATATTAAAATAAGTAGTATTTAATAATTATCAAAAAAAGTTGAAATAAAAATTTAATTAAAAATATTATGAAGTTTAGTAATAATAGACTCCATCATATTCAGTTCATCATTAACTTTAATATTTTTAACTTCATCAATTGCTCTTTGTTGGAAATATTCCTGAGAATTAATATGTCTAGCTTGCTGTATAAATTCATAATTTCCACTGGAATTTATTCTACGGCCTTTAATATCATCTTTCAACATGATTTCCATGTCTTCAAGAATTTTAGATTTTATGAATTTATCTTCAATAGGACATGCAATTTCCACTCTTTTAGCAGTATTTCTTGTCATCATATCTGCACTAGATATATAAAGAGTCCTATCATCACCAACACCAAATGCATAAACCCTTGAATGTTCCAAATATCTACCTACAATCCCATGAACTTCAATATTATCCGTTTTTCCTTCAAGACCTGGAATAATACAACAAATTCCCCTAATAATCATTTTTATTGTAACTCCTGCTTTTGAAGCTTTAACTATTTTATCAATGATTTTTCTATCAGTGAATGAATTCATTTTCATCATTATTTCAGCAGGCTGATTATTATTAGCTTTAGCTATTTCTTTATCAATTAAATTTAAAATACCTGATCTTAAAGAATCTGGAGCTACAAGAAATTTATTATAATGTCCTTGTAAATTAGATAATGCTAAATTTTTAAAAAATTCCGTAGCATCATCACCAATCTCTTGATTAGATGTTAAATAACAGTAATCCACATACAATTTTGCTGTTTTTTCATTATAATTCCCAGTTCCAATTTGAGTATACTGTTTAATATTTCCTTTATGCTTTTTAGTTACAGTACATATTTTAGAATGCACTTTATAATCTACAAAACCATACAAAATTTGACATCCTGCTTCTTCCAATAATTCTGCATAATGGATATTATTTTTCTCATCAAACCTTGCACGAAGTTCAATTAAAACTGTAACTTCCTTATCATTATCCAAAGCTTCAAGTAAATACTTAATAACTGAAGAAGTTCTTGCAACACGATATAAAGTTATTTTAATAGATAATACTTCAGGATCATTAGCTGCTTCTTTTAAAAAATCAAGAAAATGATTCATTGTTTGATATGGATAAAATAACAAAATATCTTTTTTATCTAACTGTTTAAATAAAGATTTATTAGGATCAATTTGGCTTGTTTTTTGAGGAATAAACTTAGGAAATGTTAAATCTTGTTTTATATCACCAGGAATCTCATCTATAAAATCATGAATAAAATCCAAATTTATAGGAGACTGTGTAAGAAATACCTGATTTTTATGCAAACCCAATTCTTTCCTAAGATGCTTAGTATAAATATTATCATTACTTCTATAGAATTCCAATCTTATTGGAGATAATCTTTTTCTTTTTTTAAGAATATTTTTCATGAAATGTCTATAATCCTCATCTTCATCAATTGGAGTTTCTTGAAGATTTATATCCGCATTTCTTGTTACCGCAGCTACAGTTTTATATTTTACGCGATAATTTGTAAATATATTATCTGCAAATGCATAAATTAAATCCTCCATCAATATAAATTCATTTGTATCTGGAAATTTAATATAATCAGGCAAAGAAAAAGGAATTGGGATTAAACCAATGTATTCTTTCAATTTTTTATGTTTATTATTTTCTTTATTTTTTTCTAGTATACAATAAATGTATAACTTTTTATTAACCATATGTGGAAAAGGATGATAAGAATCAATTATTTGAGGAGATAACAATGGAGCAACATTTTCATAAAAGTATTGAGTAATATATTTTCTAAAAACACTATTTAATTCATCAAAACTATGTTTAATAATCCCATATTTTCTTAAGTCTCTAGCTATTTTTTCAAAAATCAAATCTCTTTCTTCATATAATGGTTTAGTAGCTTTAAATATTGCATCCAACTGTTCTTGAGGACTCCATCCAGTTTTATTATCTCTATCCTTCTCATCAATAAGTGTTAAATCAAAAAGACTACCACATCTAATCATATAAAATTCATCTAAATTACTTGTGAAAATAGATATAAAATTTAATCTTTCAAGTAATGGAACTGTATTATCTTTTGCTTCTTTTAAAACTCTATCATCAAACTTCAGCCAAGATAATTCCCTATTTTGTGTATATGAATAATCTCTTTTTTTCATTATAAATCTCCATTTAATAATGCATATAAAACTCCTTCTCTCAAAGAATTTTTACAAAAATATAATTCTTCCACATTAAAATAACTTGCAATAGTTTTAATTATTATAATTCCAGGTACAATAGTATGTATTCTTTCCGCCTTAATTTTTAATATTTTATTAAAATCATTTTTATTATTATAATTAAGTTCCTCTAATAATTTATCTAATAAATCAATTGAAATTACTGGAGATTTCTTACTAATAAAATTAAGATGAACTAATAAACGTTTAACATTCCTAACAGTTCCACCTACTCCAAACATATATTTTTTAGAATAATTTCCAATATTAGAATTAATTAACTCATTTAGAATTCTTTTTTCTATATTTTTACGTTCTTTATTATTTGGAAACATTATTCCGACATATTTCTCATAACAATATAGTGAACCAACAGGCAAACTTCTTTCTTCAACAGGCACTCTATTTTCAAAAATAGTTAATTCACAACTGCCCCCACCAACATCAATAAGAATACCTTCATCTTTAGATAATTCTGTGCTTTTAATAGAATTAAAACTTAGATCAGCTTCTTTTTTACCGTCCAAAACATTAATATCAATGTCCAATTTATCTTTAACAATATTTAATACTTCAATAGTATTTGTGATATTTCTCAAACTAGCTGTTGCAAAAAAATATTTTTTATCTACATTTAATAAATCCATATTTTTATTAAATTTATTTAAAACAGAAATAAGAATATTTATTCCTTCATTATTTAACTTACCATTTTCGTGATAAGCAATAAGACCTGCAGTTTTCTTTTTAGAAAAAATTGATTTAATTTTATTATTTTTACATTCATATACTTTAAATCTTATAGTATTTGAACCAATATCAACTATTCCATATAACATTTTATCATTCTAATTCGATTATAATATCTAAACTATAACCTTCTCACAATTTTAGTTTAGTATTAATTATAATATATGTAAAGTTATTATAAATAAAATTAACATATCTAACTTAAAACACTGAAATATAAGTGTTTTATATATCTACCCTAAAAATCATCACATTTTTAAAGAGATATTAAAATAAAACATGATAAAGATATTAATAAAACTTAAATTAAATATATAAAATACTAAAAAAAAGGAGTAAAAATATGGATACAACTATGATTATCTTAGCTGTAATTATAATAATCATACTTGCTATAGTATTATATCTTATTAGTGGATATAATGGTCTTGTTAATGCAAGAAATAAAGTGAAAAACAGTTATTCTCAAATTGATGTTCAACTCAAAAGAAGAAATGACTTAATACCTAATCTTGTTGAAACTGTTAAAGGATACGCAAGTCATGAAAAAGGAGTATTTGAAAATGTAACTAAAGCAAGAAGTGGCTTAATGAATGCAAGTAGTGTTAAAGAAGTTAGTGAAGCTAACAGTGCTTTAACTGGTGCATTAGCTTCATTATTTGCTATTGCTGAAAATTATCCTGAATTAAAAGCAGATCAAAATTTCAAAGAACTACAATCAGAATTAACAGAAACTGAAGATAAAATTTCTTATTCAAGACAATTTTATAATGACACTGTTTTAATGTATAATAATAAATGTGAACAATTCCCAAGTAATATTATTGCAGGAATGTTCAATTTTAAAGAAGCAGACTTCTTTGAAATAGCTAGTGGTGAGCGAGAAGCACCTAAAGTGCAATTCTAAGGGAGATTGAATATATGGTTAATAAAAAGATAATAACCATCTTCCTTCTACTTTTTTTAATAATATCCTCTGTAAGTTGTGTTTATGCTGACGATGATGATAGAAGTTATTCCATCACACAAGCTTTAATGGATATTGTAGTTGATACAAATGGAATGCTTCATATAAATGAAACATTTGATTATTCTTTTGATGGAACATATAATGGTGTTTATAGAGACATACCTTTAAAAGATGGAGAAAGTATTGAAAATATCCACGTAACTGCAGATGGAGCATATACAAAAGTAGAACAAAATGTTCAAGATGGTACACAACATATAAAAATCTATTTATACTCAGATAAAGCTAAAACCCAACCAATAAGCGACACCAATGTTAAAGTTCATATCAGTTATGATATGAAAAATGTGGTGACTGTTTATCAAGACACTGCATCTCTACAATACCAACTTTGGGGAGATCAATGGGATGTAGGTGTTGACAAATTAATTACAACAATACATTTACCTAATAACACTGACAATGAATATTGGTTAAATCCTACAAAATATAATGAATCCAGCTCATTAAACGGGAATACAATAACTACAACTAGCAATTACATTGATTCTGGAAATTTCTATGAAATAGAAGTTTTAATGCCTGAAAGTGATTTTAAAAATTCACCAAATGCAATTCACATTGACAAACTAGCAAAATCTGAAATTGAACAACGTTATCATGATTATCAAGAAAATGAAAAAATGTGGGACAACATCGGAATAATAGTGGGAATATTATTTATTATAAGTCCAGTAATCCCATTCCTTATTTATCATAAATATGGTAGAGAACCTAAAGTTAATTATGAAGGAATTTATGAAAGAGAATTACCAAGTAACGACCCTCCAGCAGTAGTTAACGCATTAATTCAAAATAGAGACAATATTGGAACTCCAGATTTAAAAGGATTTGAAGCTACAATTATGGATTTAATTAATCGTAAAATATTTAAAATGAAAGAAAATGAAGATAAACATTTAATAATTGAATTAGATGAAACTCATTATGATGAATTAACATTAGATGAAAAAGATATTTTTAATATATTTTCAACAATAGCAAAAGATAATCATTTAGATTTAAGTAATATTGATGATTATCTATCAGATGAACATAATGCTAAATGGTTTAATGATAAAGTTAAAACATGGAAAAATGATGTCGTTTATGAACATTTAGGAGAAAATAAATTAGAAGAATTCTTTAATAATAAAGGAGATAAAATAGCTACCTATTACACAATAGCTAGTGTAATTGTTGGAGCAGTTACTCTTTCAATGATTCTTTTAGAAAGCAGTTTAAATACAACAGGAACAATTCTTGGACTTATTGGATCAGTATATTTAATTATTGTTGGAGTGATAATCTATTTATTACCTGATGATATTTTTGGTCAATGGACTGCAGAAGGTAGATTATATATGTTAAAGTGGAAAAACTTTAAGAAATTTTTAAAAGATAATAGTTTAATGAAAGAACATCCTCCAGAATCAATAGTTATTTGGAATCAGTACTTAGTATATGCAACTGCACTTGGTGTAGCTGACAAAGTTTATGAAGCTATGAAACTACAAATCAATGAAGGATATCTTGAAGATGAATATCTTGATTCATATTATTATTATGGTACTGGATATTATACCATGCACTCTGCAATAAATACAGGAATACAAACTGCCAATAGTGATTCAGACAGCTCTGGATTTGGTGACATTGGTGGAGGTTCCGGTGGGGGAGGTGGAGGAGCATTCTAGCTTCTCATCTCTTTTTTTAAAAAAAAATTTATTTCCACATCTTTGGATAAACATCAGTTTTCATGAAAACTTTGGACACATTAATAGCAAATCCTGATTCTAAATTTAAAATCTCATCACTACTAAATAAAGAATTACCTGAAGCAACTAATTCTCCCTTAAGTGTTTCAATAGCCACTATAGAATTTTTTTGAATATTATCCGATAAATAAGCTATTCCACCACTGGCTAAATTAGCTCCATGACATATTGCATCAACTGCTGAATCTTTAATAATTATTTTCGGTAAATAATCTGCAGCTCTCTCCATTGGCATAATAACATCTCTTAAAAATGATTCATCACCATCTTCTTTATAAAAATGATATGCATCAGTTACATCTTGAAGAGTAGCTAAATGATTATCTTCAGTAAATGAACCAACTTGTGTTCTTCTAAGTTCAGCCATATGTGCACCAACACCTACAGCTTCCCCTATATTATGACAATATGTCCTAACATAAGTTCCAGCTTCACAACCTATCCTAAATAAAACATCTCTACCATCAATTTCATAAATAGTAGAATAATAAACATTACGAGATCGTAATTCACGTTTAACTGCTGATTTTACTGGAGGAAGTTGGAAAATTTTACCTGTAAATTCATCAAATATTTCACGAATTTTATCTTCAGATATTTTTTGATGAAAATTCATTACACACACATATTCTTTTGGAGCTGTTAAAAGAAGTTGAATAGCTCTAGTTGCATTTCCAAGTCCAACAGGTAAAACACCAGTAACTTTTGGATCTAATGTTCCACCATGCCCTGTTTTTTCTAAATTCAAAATACGTTTTACCCAGGAATCAATTTCATGAGAAGTTGGTCCGGAAGGTTTATCTAAATTAATAACACCATAAGAAATATAATCTGAAATTTCACGTTCTTCAGGAGCACACCCATATTCTGGATTTGTAAAACTTTTAGATTTTGTAAGCAAGTCTTTCATGAAAAATCACTGAAAATTAATAAATAAAAAATAAGTAAATAAAAATAAGAGAATGAATAATTTAATAATTATCCATTTATAAATCAGCTAAAGCTGCTTTAATAGAGTCAGCATCACCAGAAACATCAACAGAATCTGCAGTTGGTTCTAAATGAGCAATATTACATCTTCTATTTTTAACAGATTCACCGATTACTTCAACGAAATTTTCATCGATAATCTCTACAATTGCACATTTTTCTCCAGCTTCTCTACCAGCAGTTTTAACACATACTCTTCCTACTTCAATTGCTGCCATTATATCACCTTTAATGTTGTTAGAATAATTTTTGTTATACTTTCAGGATCAAATCTGTCAGTATTAATCATTAAATCATAAATATCTAAATTACCAATATCTATGTTATGAATATCTAAATATCTTAAAGCTTCACTTTCTTCACGAATTTTAATTTCTTCTTTAGCCACATCAACAGATTTAGATTCCCTTTGACTAATTCTTTGAGCACGAACATCAATTGGTGCCATTAACCAAAGTTTTAAATCAGCTTCAACAAAATAAGCTGATAATCTTCCTTCCAATATCAAATTCTCTGAAGATTTAGCAAGTTCAGCTTGTCTTTTATCAATTTCTTTATCGATATCATCATTACTTTCAGCAAACTCGCTGAATTCAAGAACAGACATACCCTTTTCTTTAGCCATAGCTCTAAAAATAGAACCTGAAGAAACAAAAGGAATATCTAATTTTTCAGACAACAGCTCAGCAGTTGTTGTGGTCCCAGTTCCAGCCAGCCCGCCAATAGTAATTATCATTATTTTCTAGCCTCGTTTTTGAAATGTTTACGAGCACAGTTTGAGCATAAATACCCACCAAATGGACGATTAGGTCTTTTATGGGTTTTTGCTATTTTGTTAATTTCATATGGACGTCCACGTGGAACTCCATGTAATAATTCACCACATTCAGCACAAACATGCTTAGATGGTTTTTTCTTTTTATATCTTAAAACATTTTCTCCGCCAGGAGTGTTTTTGTAAACTCTTTTGTATGATCTTGATCTATATCTGTTTGCAGGCATTTAATCACCTAAATTAATTTTAAATAATAAATTTAATAATTGTGTAATAGCGTATTCAAAATAGAATATTATACTATATTGTTTTCATTATTAATAAATACATAGGTAAGGATTAATTAAAATCCTTGTTTGAAACCTAAAAATTTCCGTAATATTTGACTCATACCAAATGTACAAATAAAATACCAGAATAACCATCCAATATTATATCCAACAGAATGGCCACCATACATAAAACTACCAATAAAATGCCAAATTGGAGCTAATGATACATAAAATGCACCAGGAGGCATAGAAATAACTAAACCACTAATTGGAGAAGCTCTCATCCAAAAGAATATCAAAATAATTGGGATAAAAGTAACAATCATAGGTTTAAATGAATTAGTCATCATTTTACTTTGATTTTGCATGATTTCAGCTTGTTGAGCTTGAAGTTTAGCTAATTTCTTACCATCACCAGATTTTTGAGCTTCCCTAACTTCTTTTTGGTAATCTTTCATTTTTTGTTGTATTTCATTCATTTCATCTTGGTCAACTAATAATTTATTAGCAACTGTAGTTATTAATGAAACAATAAATGCAATAACTAAAACAGTTAATGCTGGATTTTGAGGATTTGGATCTAAAGCAAGTAATGGGCTAAATACTGCATTTAATGCCTCAAATACCATGTTAAATATGTCAAACATGAGATTCCCCTATTTATTTAAAACATCGACTAATTTTGAAACTGTAGAAGATAAATGATTATCATGATTTTCAATTATTTTTACAGTAGCTCCTGTTAAAGTAGCATAAGCCATAGATGCTGCTCTATTCATTTCTTGATGTAATTGAATATCCTTTGCTTTTTCAATATCTCTTGAACGAGTATCATCATTTAATCTTCTGTAAATAATTTCATCAGGATTAGCTTCAATCATGACAAAAAGATTAGGTTGTAATTCATTTAAAACCCAACTTGGAAGACCTGGTAAAAATCCAGATGGTGTACTTATAGTACAATGAGTATCTACAATAACATTTTCATTTTCAGATCTTTCTTTGATTCTTTTCGCTGCTTTTTCCTGAATTTCTTTTTGAACATCAGGAGACAATTTTCTTAAAGCATCCCTATCATCAACAATTTTTTCTTCAATTGCAATTTCAGTCATTATGTCCCCATAATTTAAATGAACATAATCTACTTCTTCAAGTGCTTTATTAAGCAAAGTGGTACTTCCAGAACCTGGAATACCTGTTAACACTACCAATTTCAATTTAATCCCCCATTTTAAAAAGATTAATAAAGAAGAAGAATTAATCTCCTCCTAAAAATTTCCTAAGAACTGGATTTGCTGACATGAGTTGTTCCTCAGCCATTTCTTCATATATTTTATGTATAATACCAACAGTAAGCAATACACCAGTACCTCCACCTAATGCTCCAGTTAAATCTGCACAAAATGCAATGATACCAACATAAAGACCACTTATAATAGTAAGTGCTGGAATGTACTTTTTCAATATTTTATATAATTGACGTTTACTGCTTCTGAAACCTGGTATTTGAATACCTGATTTATAAAGTTGTTCTGAAATTTTCTTAGCATTTAATCCACTAATTTCAACCCATAAATATGAGAATAATATTGCACATAGTAAGAAGAAAATTGCATATATTATAACACGAATTGGATCAGTAACTAATAAACTAACATCATTTGGTGTAGATAAATACAATGCAATACCACTTACTGCCTTACCATTAACAATTTCTCCTAAAATTGGGTATCCGATTTTTTGGAAAACACTAGCAAGAAGTGAAACATTAACAAGTAATGCACTAGTTAAAATAACTGGCATGTTACTAGCATAAACAAATTTTAATGGATATTTACCAACAGAACCTCTAATTCTTCCATGACCTCTTACTGAACCATGAGAAATAGGAATTTCTACCCTCATAGATTCACCATATACAACAACAAAGAATACTGCTGCTGTTGCAATTAATGGGATTAATAGTGAAAAGTCAACAGAACCTGAACAAATGGATTGGATAAATGCAGGGATTGCTCCACCATAAATACCATCAGATCCAGGTATAAAACTGAAAGTACCTACAAGAATAGCCTCACAAACACCAGCTGCAATGAATAAACCAATACCACTACCAAATCCCCATTTAGAGATAACTTCATCAAGATAAATTATCAATATTGCTCCAATAACAAGTTGAAGGAATAACACACCAAGATATGAATTATCTATTGGTACTAAACTACCAGTTAATACTAATACACCTGCTTCAAACATAGTAAATACTATGGATAAAATTTTTTGTGTAGCCTGATACTGAGATTTATCCTCAGGAGAAGACAAATCTAAATCTAACAACTTGGAACCAACTAACAATTGCAATACAATTGATGCAGTTACAATAGGTCCAATTCCCAATGTTAAAATTGAACCAAAACTTCCCGCCATAACTGCTCTTAATTGAGCAAATTGGTCCACTGCTGCAGAACTCAAACCATATAATGGTATTTCAGTTAATATATAGTATAATACCAAAATAAGAGCAGTCCATTTAAGTTTTTCATTAAAATCTTCATGATGAACCGGAGATTTTACTTCAGGTAAAAACTTAAATAATGGCTCTAAAACTTTTAATGATGACATTTTATTCCTCTAATAAGAAAGGAAAAAAGAAACTATAATTCTATAGCTTCTCCTCCCATTTCTTCAATCTTCTCAATAGCTGAAGCAGAGAACTGAGGTGAGGAAATAACAAATGATTTAGTTATTTTACCTTTAGCTAAAACTTTATCATAACCTAATTCAGTAACATCAATAACAATAGAATCTCCATCTTTAGATGCTTTACCACTTTCAATTAAATTATCAGCTTGTTCTTCTAAATAACTTAAATTAACTGGATTGGATTTTTTAATCATTTTTTGAGGTCTTTTGAATCCATGTTTACCATAATGGTCTGGGTCAAATTTTGCAGTCCAAGTCCAATGTTGTTTAGAAGCTCCTGCATTACCTCTACCACCTTTGTTACCTGCACCTCTACGTTTTTTGGTACAACCTCCACCATTGGATCTAGAACCTCTGAGTTTATTAATTTTACGTTTTGATCTAATCATATTATACACCTTAAACTTAAAGCATTCTTTCTGCAAGATCTTTGATATTTTCTCCCCTGTAACCTAAAGATCCACCTTCTTTAACAGAAAGACGGATGTCTTCATAACCTTTTCTTGGAGGGTGTAAACGGAATACAGGTTTAATATCTAAGTCCATTAATTTAACTTCACCAGCAATTACGCCTTTAGCTAATTCTTCAATATTGTTGTAATCAGAATTTTCAGCTACATATTCATCAGTAACTTTGTTGTTACCAGTAAATTTACCTCTTTTAGCAATAATTTCAGCTAAAAGATCTGCGTCAATTTCTCCCCAAGTAATGTAATCCTTAGCTTTTTGAAGCATACCATTATAACTTGGAGTATCTTCAACTAAAACTGCATGGCTAATTCTGTTAAGTCTTAACATGTCTAAAGTATCAGCGATGTTTTTAATAACACCAGTAGTTCCTCTAACTCTTATAACTAAAAACATATTGATCACCATCTAATATTTAACTCCCATTTTTTTGAGGTCAGCTTCACTAGCTTTAACTGCACTTAAAGTTTTTAAAGCATCAAATACAGCATTAGCAAAGTTTACAGTAGTTTGGGTTTGACCAAAAGATTGGGACCATACATCTTTAATACCCGCAAGATTTAAAATAGTTTTTCCAACATCTCCAACTACTAAACCTACTCCAGCAGGTGCAGGCATAAGAGATACACTTACACTACTTGCTTTACCTTGTACTTTGAAAGGTACTGTGTGTTCTTTACCACAAACACAACCCCAATCTCCACAACCTCTTCTTACTTTAATAAGATTGTATTTAGCATTGTCTACAGCTTTCCTGATAGCTGGACCTACCTCTTTAGCTTTTCCTTGACCTAATCCAACATAACCGTTTTTGTTACCTACAGCAACAATTACTCTGAAGTTAACTTTCCTACCGGATTTGTGCATTCTTTGAACTAAGTTAACATCCATTACTTCTTCTTCTAAATCTGGAACTAAAGCATCAACAATTTCTAATTCCATTATAGGAAGACCTTTTTCAAAGATTTCATCAATATCTGTAATGGTTCCTTCTTTAACTAATCTACCCATTTTAGTTTTAGGTTCCCATTCATCTATATTAAAACTCATAGTTATTCCTCTGCCTCATCGATATTCTTTTTGGTTTCTTCAAAGTTTTTAGGTAAATCTGCTGGTTGAAGACCTCTTTTTAAATACTTTGAAAATAATTTTGCAATTTCATCATCATCTAAAGACTCAGCATAGTTTGCTACGTGTTCTCCATTAATACGAGATTCTTCTGGTAAAACAGAGTCACCATAAGGAATATCTAAACCTGCATCTACAGCACCTTTAAGAGCTGCGAATACTTTAGATCCTTTAATAGCAGATTTTAAACCAATGTCTAAAATTGCAGAGTCAATACCTTTAGCTAATGCTCTTTTAGCACAGAGGTAACCAGTTAAATATACTGCAGAAGTATTTCCTGCCCCACCTAAGTAACCATAATTAGCTAATTGTTTACTTACAGCAGATGCTAAAGTAATATCTCCTTCAGGAGCATAATCAATAACTTGAACAGTTGCATGAGCATTAGAAAGTCTTACAACTAAACGAGATTTGTCATAATCAACTAATTTCATTCTAGCTGCATAATCGGTTTTTCCTTCTCTTCTCCTTCTAAATGGTACTTTGTAATTTGATCCTTGAGCCACGTTTATTCCTCCTATTTAATTAAATCATGGTCACGAGCATATGTTTTCATGTAAGATTTACTTCTGAAAGCACCACCCTTAGCCATTTTATATAACTTACGGTATGTAGTAGCATCAATTTCGTTTGCATCACGCATTTCTTTAAGGTCTTTTCTTAAAGCCCTAATTGTAGTCATCCATTCTTGTTTTTTAGGATTACGAGCTTTTTTAGCTCCTTTTACACTACCTCTACCTTTCCTTTTTCCTTTTTTCTTTTGTTCCGCTAATTTTTTAGATCTGTAGCTACTAATACCTTTTTGAGGTTTTGCTTTAATAGCTCCATCATTTATTAACTGCTTTACACCTTCCCTAGTAATTGCCATGGATACTTCTTCCATCCTTTCAGGATCAATCCATACACGATTGAGTCCTACTTTAAGTATACTAGCAGCTAATCTTTTTTGAGTTGTAAGATTCATATATATAATCCTCCATTTTCAGCATAGCTGATAAATTTAGATAAAAAATCTAAATTCCCTTTAAATCAGAAAAATCAATTCAAAAAACCCGGAATTGATTTAACTTGAATAAATGTGAATATAATATTTATTTATTTAAAACTTTAATACCTAATTCAGATGCTTTTTCCAACATCATGTCTTTTTTCCTTTTACCAATAGAAGCACTTATCCTTGCAGCATCAGTTGCTGGATTTAAGTCTTCTAATTCTGCCATATTATGAACAAGAACATCATTATAACCTGAAGGATGTAAATCCCTAACAGCTCTAGGAGTTCTGTAACCAATAGCAGGCATGTCAGGTTTTCCTGCTTCATATCTTCTCATTTTACTGGTTTTACCCCTAGGACGTCTCCATTTGATTCCAAGTTTTTTATAACGAGCATACTCTTGTCTTTTAAATCTTTTATTAGCCATTTAATCACCAATTCCTTATTCTTTGCTAATTAAATATATTCCGTCTTGGAATACTCTAGGATCTCTTCCCCTAATTTTAGTTGCTTGTTCTAAGTTAGCCATAGTTTGACCAACATGTTCCTTATTAATACCAGTAATTGTAACCTCATCACCTTTAACTACTACCTTAGCACTACCAACAATTTTAGCAGTTCTTGGGTGTCTTTCCCCGAGGAAATTATCAATTACCACAATATCTTTGTTTACTTTCACAGTCATTGGAAAGTGAGCAAAAACAATTTTCATATGATATTCAAAACCATCAGTTACACCAGTAATCATATTAGTAATATGAGCTTTAGTGGTTCCAATCATAGCTTTGTCCTTTTTTCTTGGGAATGAAGTTTCTAAAACAACATTGTTTTCAACTTCATTAATATCTACATTTGGATATGTAAATTTTCTGGAGTCTTCTCCATTAGGTCCTTTTACAGTGACCTCATTATTATTAATTATAACTTCAACGCCTTCAGGGATTTCAATTTCTTCCCTTATAGCTGCAGCTACTACCATATTATCACCTAATACATGTAAGCCAACAAACGTCCACCAATTCCTCTTTCTTTTGCCTCATAATGAGTCATAATTCCTTCAGGAGTTGTAACGATTAAAATACCAAAATTTTTTGCTGGCAAATATCTTTTTTCAAATTTCTCAAATTCATCTTTTTTAACAGCATGACGAGGTTTGATAACACCACATTTATTAATGTTACCTTTTAATTCCACATTGAATTTACCTGCCCTGTTATCATCAACATATTCAAAATTACCAATGTAATTTTCTTTTTGCATTGTGCTTAAAACTTCTCCAATTAATTTGGATGCAGGGGAAATAACACAAGAGTCTTTTACTTGTAATTCGTTATTTCTAATATTAGTTAAAGCATCAGCAAGTGGATCCATGAGACTCATATTAAAACACCTCTAATTATATTTTTTAAAACCTATTTTAGGAGCTATTTCCCTAAAGCATTGTCTGCATAAGTTAAGTCCATATCTACTAATCATAGCAGAGTGGTCTCCGCAACGAGTACATTTTTTTGCAGCTTTTCCATATTTTCTTGGCAAAATATCACCTTAACATTTATTCTGTCACATAATTGACATTAAAATTATCTTCCATATATTTCATAGTTTCTTCTTTAGAAATTCTATGTTTTACAGGAACTTTCTTTTGTTGGATTCTTCTTTTAGCAATCCTGTAACCTGGTTTCTCAAAAGTAACAGATACATTCATACCAAAAATTCCAATATCAGGATTATATTTCATACCTGGAATATCAATATGTTCTTTAATACCAAAGGAAAGATTTCCTTGGTTATCAAATTGGGTAGGTTTGATATTTTTATTAATTCCTTCTAAAACCATTTCAATAGCCTTATCAGCTTTTTCTCCACGTAAAGTTAATTTACATGCGATTGGTTGACGTTTTCTAATACCAAATTCTGGATTGGTAACTTTAGAAAATGTTTTAACTGGAGTTTGATCGAACATTTGTTCTAAGAGAGTTATAGCACGAGATAATTTTTCACCTGCTTCTCCAACACCAATGCTGACAGTAGCTTTAGAAATTTGTACTTCGTTCATTGGGTTCATTTATTAACCTCCAATAAGGATATTGCTGGTGCATCGTCACCAACTACAAATGCATAATCTTTTAAAGTTAAAAATTCATCTTTAGCACTATTTTCAATAACAATAGTATTAGGGTTAGAAGATTCATTTACAATAATCTCAGAAACAGTACCTAATTCACCAATGTGTTTACCACCAGTAATAAGTACATTAGCACCTTCTTTTAATTCGAAAACTTCATTGATTTCGTGATCAGGTACTTTTAAGTTAACAACATCTCCAACATTGTAATCATTTTCATCAATAATTACATTTTTACCATCATGAAGATTAACTTGGATTTTTCCACCTTTAATAGTAGATTTGTTAACAATTTTACATAATTTACTATCATTTTCTTCAATTTTGTTTAATTGTAATCTTCCTTTTTTATCTAAAAGAACTCTATAAACTTCACCAGTTTTTGGGATTTCAATAATATCCATAAAACCAACTGGGAATTTATAATCTTTAATTACTCTTCCATCTACAAGAACATTACCTGAGTTGATGATTCTTTTAGCTTCCCTAGAATTATCAGCTAATTTTAAAATATCTCTAATAACTAAAGTTAAAGATAAAGAATTCTCAATAGAATGTGAACCTGCTGAAGGTTTAACAGTCCAGGTATCTTCTTTAGGATGAATAGGCCAAGTTTTTGGTGCTTTATATGTTTTTAAATGTTTTCTAGATCCCATTTTAGCCATTTTAATTATCTCCTGTTACATTTTTAATTCTTCTATCGTCATCCATATCTACATCAATAATCATTAAGTTAGATGGATCTACTGGAAGGAAAACTGCAGTTCCGTCAGGTTTTGATAAGGTTACTTCTTCAATAGTTACTTTGTATGAACCATAATCTACACCGAGAACTTCTCCTTCATGTCCTTTAAAATCTCCACGGAGAACTTTAACTTTATCTCCTTTCCTAATAGGTAAAGATCTTTTACCAATGTCTGATCTTAAGTCTTTACTTAAAGTAGCACTCATGTGTTTTCCACGTGCATGAGCAGGAGCATTATAAAGAGCTTTTCTTTGTTTTCTTGGTTGTTTTGACATTTTTTCACCTATACTAAAATACTTGCTGCACTACCTACACTAGGCCATCTGTCAGCTGCTTCTTTAGCAACAGGACCCCTTACTTCAGATCCTTTTAAGATTCCTTCTGGAGTGATGATAACTGCTGCATTATCTTCAAATTTAACACGAAGCCCGTCAGCACGCATGTATTCTTTTTTTTGCCTAATTACAACAGCGTTTACAACTTCTCTTCTCATATCAGCAGTTCCTTTTTTAACAGAAGCAACAACTAAATCTCCAACACCAGCAACGTCCAATCTCCTTCTTACACCTTTAAAACCTTTTACAGATATAATTTCGATTTCACGTGCACCAGTATTATCTACACATTGGAGAGTAGCTCCAATTGGTAATGCTTTAGACACATTTGATGTTAATGCTTTCATGACAATTACTCTCCTTTAACTTCAACTAAAACAAAATGTTTAGTTTTACTTAATGGTCTGCATTCTGCAACTTTTACAGAATCTCCAACATTCACATTAAAGCAATCTGGTTTGTGAACATTAATTTTAGATTTCCTTTTTTCATATCTTTCATATTTTCTTATGAATTTATAGTAACTACGTTCAACAGTAATAGTCCTTTCTGCTTTGTCACTCACTACAATTCCTTCAAGAACTTGACCTCTTAAAGGTAAAGTTCCATGAAATGGGCAGTTAGGATCATCACATGTAGTTTCTGGTTCTTGAACATTAAGCCCAACCATATTATCACCGTATTTATATTTTTTTAAATCTTTTTTTTATTCTATCTTCAGGACGAATTGACAAAATATTACCATTAATTTCAACTTTTTCACCAGTTGGAAGTTCAAATACAAATATTGACCCAATTTTTGGAATTATTTTTTCAACATCATCATTAACTTCAATTTTAATGGTATTCTTTGTCTCATCAATAACAGTTCCTTTTAATCTAAGAGATTTATTAGATATACTATCAACACTTACACTTAATCCAATAAACTCATGATGGACTAAATTATCTTTAGTAATCATACTTCACATCTCTTAACGAAACTATTGTAATCATGCAAAAAATTATAAAATTTATTGAAATGTATCGAAGAGATGAATTACCTTCTTCTTTTTTTATTATTTTTCTTAGATTCACGAATTTCAATTGTATCTGATGAAAAACCCATGTCAGATAAAACTTCTTTGACTCTTACTTTATGATCCCCTTGAAGTTCTATTTGACCGTTTTTAGAAGTACCTCCACAAGCACATTTTGCTTTAAGAGTTTTTGTGAGTTCTTTGATATCAATATCGTGTTCATCTATACCTTCGATAATAGTCATGAGTTTTCCGAATCTTCTTCTTACTGTAAATACTTTTACAGTTTGAACTTCACGTGCAATTTCTTCACAAACACAAAGCTCTTCGGGAAGCCCACAAACATCACAGATTTTTGACATTTAATTCTCCTTCTGTTTTTCATTCAATATTGTAAGAACACGAGCAATTGTTCTTTTCAATTCTCTAATTTTTCCCGGGTTTTCAATTACCCCAGCAGCTGCACTTTTAGAAACATTTTTGGATAATTCAGCTCTGAGTTCAACTAATTTATCTTGAATCTCATCAACTTCCATGTCCCAAATTTCTTTACTTCTTAAAATCGCCATTGTTCCAACTCTTTTGAAATAATTAAATTTTTAATAATTTAACTATCCTCTTTTGCTTCTTCAGCAGATTCCTCTTCAACAATCTCTTCTAATTCATCGAGATCTTCTACTTCTTCAACGATTTCATCTTCAACGATTTCATCAATATCATCAAGTTCTTCAACTTCAACTACTTCGCCGTCTTCGATGATTTCTTCAGTTATTTTAGGTTCGATGATTTCGACTGAATCAGGTAATACAGTTTCTGGAGGCATGATTCTTACATAAATACCAAGTACACCTGGTTTTAATTGAACTGTAGCAAATCCTTCTTCAACTAATCTGATTGATGGTTCACCACATTTTTTGATGTAACCTTCAACAAATTTAGCTACAGCAGATCTTGAACCTCTAATTTTACCAGAAATAGTAACTTCTACACCTTGAGCTCCAGCACCCATAATTCTACGAATAGTAGAGTAAGCAACTCTTCTGAAATGCATACCTCTTTGTAACATGTTAGCTATTTTGTAAGCCATGATTTTTGGGTTGAGTTCAGGAACATTTACTTCTTTAACTTCAATTTGAGGATTATCTAAACCAAATTCGTTTTTAAGAGTACTTGTTATAGCCCTTACGTTTTTTCCACCTCTACCAATTACCATACCTGGTCTTTCTGCATAAACAACGACCATAGTACCTAAAGGTGTAATTTGAACATCCATACCCCCGTATCCTGCTCTTTCAAGTTCTTTTTCTAAGTATTCATCAATTCTGGTTCTTTTAAGGCCCTCAGTGACAAAATCTTTTTCTATCATTAGTTAGCCTCCTGTAATACTATTTGGATATGGGTAGTTGGAGTATTGAATGGAGTCATCCTACCAAATGCTCTTGGAATAACTCCAGGAAGTACAACTCCCCTGTGGCTTGAGATATGTTCAATGAATAAATTTTCAGTATCCATACCTTTGTACTCAGCATTAGCTTCAGCATTTTCTAAAACTTTTAATACTTGTTCTGCTGCTTTTACAGGGTATCTACCTGCTGCCCATCCTTCTTGTCCTTTTCTGTGACCAACTTGTCTGTTGTGTCTTTTGAAAGGAACAGATTTTTTCATGTCAATAACATCTTCTAAGTAATTTTTAGCTTTTGTTACTTCCATTCCTCTGATTGCATTGCAAATTTCAACACAGTGTTTTGGAGAAATCTTAAGAGATTTTGCCATAGCACGTGCAGTTTTTGCTTCATTAGTTTCTTTATTGTAAGCATATTTATTAGCCATGATCTAATCTCCCTATTTAAGTGGTACAAACATAGATGATCTTGTAGCTCCCATACCCGGGTCTCCATGTTGAACTTTTTGTCTTGTTGGTGCAAATTCACCAAAGTAACAACCAATCATTTCTGGTTCGATTGTAACTTCAACAAAATTTTGACCATTGTAAATACCGAAAGTTGTTCCAACCATTTCAGGTAAAACAATCATATCTCTACAATGAGTCCTAATTACAACAGGCCTGCCATCTTTACTGCCTTCTTTATTTAACTTTCTCATTTTATCCAAAACAATTTGTTGTCTTGGTAAAAATCCTCTTTTTAAAGATCTTCTTTGTCTTGCAGGGAATAATTCCATTACTTCCTCTAAAGACATGTCTTGTAATTCTTCAAGAGTATAACCTTTATATTTAAATATTTTTCTTGCCAATGAAACACCCTCTATCTATCTTTTTAATCCTGTTCTTTTAGCTGCAATTGAACCAACTTTTCTTCCTGGTGGTGCATGTCTTGAAACAGTAGTTGGACGACCAGGATGTTGTCTGTTACCTCCCCCATGAGGGTGATCTACAGCATTCATAGCTACTCCTCTTACAGTCATGAATTTCTTACCTTTAGCTTTATAAGCATGCCATCTGTTACCTGCTTTAAGGAATGGTTTTTCTTTTCTTCCTCCTCCAGCTACAACACCTATACTTGCACGGCATTTTGGATTTAAGTATTTTAATTCACCAGATGGTAATTCTACAACAGATTGATTTGCATCATGAGTAATTAAAGAAGCATAAGTTCCAGATGATCTTACAAAACGACCTCCATCCCCAGGAGTATTTTCAATATCATAAATAGGAGTTCCTTCTGGAATTTCAGCAAGAGGCAAAGTATTACCAAATTTAATTGGAGCAGAAATACCACATTCAATTTCATCATCAATTTGAATGCTTTCAGGTGCTAAGATAAATTTCTTTTCACCATTTTCAAATTTTACTTCTGCAATTGGAGCAGTTCTTGCTGGGTCGTGTACAATATCAGTAACGATTCCTTTAATACTACCTTCTTTTTCTAATGCATCGTAAGATCTGTATCTAATTTTATCTTTAAAACGATGAGAAGCAACACGGTGAGCAGGAGTTCCTCTTCCTCTTCTTTGAATTATTAATCGTTTTCCCATTATAATTCCTCCTTAGAATACTCCTATTTTGACAGCGAGTTCTTCTGCCATTTCTTCTTCAACAAGTTTAATAAATGCTACTTTGTTACCACGAGGAGTGATATGAGTAGTTACTTTAGCTACTTTTTCTTCGTATAACTCTTCAAAAGCTTTTTTAATTTGACCTTTATTAGCTGTACGTTTTACAACAAAAGTAATCTCATTATTCCTATCAATTAAATTCATGGTTTTTTCAGTAACATGAGGTTTAATAATAATTGAGTATGAATCCATATTAATCACCTTAATTTATCCAAAAATTATTGGAATAAACCTCCTAATTTTTCAACAGCTGATTTAGTGAAAATAGTAAGTCTTCCTGGGTGAGTACCTGGTGCTAATAATTCTGCATTTAAGTTTTCAACAGTCACTACATCTACACCAGCATGGTTTCTTGCACCTAATTTGATACCATTATCTTCACCAACTACTAAAAGAGGTCCTTTTACTTTTTTGTATTTTCTTCCTCTGGTTTTACCCCTACCTGCTCTTATTCTTTTACCTTCTTTAGCACGGGTAATATCATCGTAAACTCCTAAATTTTGGAAAATTTCACGAGTTTGTTTAGTAGTTTTAACAGAACAAATATCATCTTCAACAATAATAGGCACTTGTTCAAGATCTGCTACTTTGTGACCTCTATTTTCAACAAGTTCTTTATTTGCAGTTGCTGCTACAGCAGATCTAATTGCAAATCTTCTTTCTTTTATGTTGATTTTTTCGTGATGATTTTTTTCAGCTCTTGTAGGATGAGCACGTCTACCACCAACAGCCATTGGTACAAATGCTGCTTTGGAACCGTTTTTAATCCTAGGTACTCTAGCAGTACCTCTACCAGATCCCCAACCTTTTGCAGAAGTTCTTTTACCTGCTTTAGGATCATTACCCCATGGTTGTACTCTAGCAGTTTGTGCTGAAATAACAGCCCTTTTTATTAAATCTGGCCTGTATTCTTCATTAAAAATAGCTGGAAGTTCAATTTCTTCTTTAACTTCCCCTTTCATTGAATAAACATTTGCTTTCATGATTAGACCCCTTGTTTAGATTTTGTACTTACATAATTTATTTGAGGTATGTCCTCAGACTTTTTATTAGGTCTAATAGGTTGTCTTAAAATAACTAATCTTTTAGATGGACCTGGTAATGAACCTTTTACTAAAACATAGTCATTTTTAACAAGACCATATTTTACAAATCCACCATCTGGATTAATTTGATCAACTTCATCAGCAGATGCGATTTTTAAGATTTTTTTATTAAACTCAGTTCTTTTATGGTATCCCATTTGACCTGCTTGTGCTACAGTCCACATGGTTCTTGATGGAGTCCAAGGTCCAATAGAACCTACGTGTCTTCCTTTACCTGCCCTTACAGCTTTACCATATTGAATTCTGATTCCCCATCTTTTAACTACACCTTGGAATCCTTTTCCTTTAGTAGTTGCAATTGCATCTACAAATTGACCTTCATTTAAGATGTCACTAGCTTTTACTTCATTACCTAATAATTCTAATGCAGTATTTAATTTTTCTTCAGGATTTGCTCCTCCAATACCACATTCAAATATATCTGGTTTTTTCTTAGGTACGCTAGTTACTTTTGGATTAGTATGGACTAAAACTTTAATATCTTCAGTTTTGTCTAATACACCTTGTATTTTTGCAATAGCTTCAGATTTATTATATTCTTTAGGAAGAGAAATTTTCCTTGAGAGTTCTTCATCTAAATTATCTGCAAGTACTTCGGTGATCACTTTTAATCCACGAGAAGTTTTTTCGTATGCTCTAATTCCCATTACTACGACTGGAGGTACTTCCAATACAGTTACTGGAGTGAAAACTTCCATTCCACTAGTTGGAGAGTTTTTGTCAGAATCAATCACTAAAGCGTGAGTCATACCAACTTTATAACCTGCGAGGCCGAGTAATTTTGGTTCATCATTTTGTGGCCAAGATTTTATTCTAGGGGTTTCTTTAGCTGCTCTTTTCCTTGGACTAAAAGCAACAGAACCTTTTCTTGGCTGGTGATGTCTTACCATTTATTTTACCTCCTTAACTAATATTTCCTTTTATTTTATTATATTCAAAGTTTTATATAGCTATAAATAGCTATTTTCAAATTTGGATAATATTATACAAGGTATAAAATTATCCGATTAATAAATAACCGCAATTATATTACAGTTAAATAAACATTAAAGTTTAATATATTCAATTGAGCTAAATTAATTGAAACATAATTAAACGCTAAGTTAATGTATAAACCATTCTGCGCTAAGTGATTCTTAGGAGAGTCCTAAAAATATCAATGTATAAAAAGTTGAGCAAATTATCTATTAGTCATGTATAAAAACTAAATAAATATAAGAGAATTAAAATCTCAAAATGTTGAATAAAGAAAGTGTAGCGACAACTGCCTCTTCAGTTCTAACAGTTTCAGTTCCTTGGTTAGGAATAGTATTTAATTTAATATGTTCCCAATTACCACTAGAAACATCTTCTTGAATTGAAGAATATGGGCCACCAAACAAAATAGCAATATTTTTAAATTCATCTACTTTAAGTTTTAATTCATCAAAAATAGAATCAATATAATCCCCATATCTTGTAGTTTCAACAACAAGATTTGGTTTAATTAATTTTAAGCTATTTCTAAGACTCTTATTAGAAGATATTACATTATATCCCCAGTAAATGTCATCTGGTTTATCAGGTGTGACTATTACTTCTTTCTTAGCAATTTTTGTAATCTTAAAGTCAAAAATTTTTTTAACAGTAAGTTGCTCTTTGCAGAATGCAAGTTTATCCATACCTATATCTACAAAAGTTCCTTTCTTATTTCTTTTAACAGTAAATCCTTGTCTATAATCACCCACGTCTGGTTGACTATTAACTGGATGATGAGGAGCCCTAAGTGGTGGGAGAATACCTACATGCTTAAGTTCTGATCTTATAGGAAATGCACTTTTTCTCAAATATTGAGGAGTGTTCATATAATTTAAAACTTCAGCAATAAATTCTCCATCTTCTTCCCCATTTTCATTTTTAATATGATCATCATTATAAATAACCACATTGTCAATCTGAAATACTGCTAAAGCTCTACCTAAAACTCCTACTTTGAAAGTACGAACTTTAAGATCTTTAGATTCAGATAGAAAAGAATTTGGAATAAATACAGATAGCTCATCTTTATACATTATTTTAATATTAATAAAACAAACTATATAAAGATTTCCCTACATTTACATAGCTACCACTAATAATTTATACATTTTATAAAAGTATTATATCAATTATAATACCCGTAGCTTTTATTTTATGCTACCAACTTTTATACTCATAAGGAATATATTAATATAATATATGAACCATGTAGTATATAAAGGTATTGTTTTCTTATTTAAAAGAAATGAGAATTATCTAAAGTGTAGCACGAATAACTATTACTTCCACATTTGATGATTCTTTTGTATGAAATTCATAAATCTTAGGAATAGGAAAATCATATCTAAAAATATGAGTAATTTTTAAATTATGTTTTTCAAAAAAATCAATTAAAAACTTTTGAGTTGATGCCATGTGAAATGAATATAATACACTAGGATTTAAATCAATAGCTTTTTTAATAAATTTTAAATCCTGACCTTTTTTAGCATTTTTTTGTGATCCGAAAGGAGGGTTTTGAAAAATAGTATCCACATCAAAATCATCATTTAATTTACAAATATCACTACATATAAAATCAACATCAGTACAATAACTACTAGCTAAATCAATTGAATCCTTATCAATATCAATACCAATAGCTGAAGTTGCACCTAATAATTTTGATGCTATTGCAAATACTCCAGTTCCACATCCCAAATCCATAATATTTTTACCTATAATATCCCCAAATGAATAAGCATTCCATAATAAATCAGCTGCAATAATAGCTGGTGTAGAATACTGTTCCAACTCTATTTTAGGTTTTGGATGCTTTGGAACATTTTGTATGGCTATTTCTAAATGTTTCTTTTTAGTAATTTTTTTCATCTAAACAACATATTTAATTATTATTTCTTATATAATTATATTATTAATAAAAATATAAAAAGAGGTTTCGAATGTTTGAAAAGATATTAATTGCAAATAGAGGAGAAATTGCAATAAGAGTTATGCGTGCCTGTCGTGAACTTGATATCGAAAGTGTAGCAATATACTCTGATGCAGATACAACTTCCCTTTATACAAACTATGCTGACGAAAGTTATCCTTTAGGTAATCCTTCACCAGCAAAGTCTTATTTAAATATAGATAAAATCATCGACATTGCTCTTGAATCTGGAGCAGATGCTATCCACCCAGGTTATGGATTTTTAGCTGAAAATCCTAAATTTGGAGAAGAGTGTGAAAAAAATGGAATTAAACTTATTGGACCAAGTGGAAAAGTAATTCACGAAATGGGAGATAAAATAACTTCCAAAGCACTTATGAAAAAAGCAGGAGTTCCTGTTATTGAAGGTACACCTGAAGGAGTTACCGATATTAATGAAGCTAAAGAAATAGCCAGGCAAATTGGATACCCTGTAATTGTAAAAGCATCTGCAGGAGGTGGGGGAATTGGTATGCGTGCTGTTTACGAAGAAGATGAATTAGTACGTGCAATTGAATCTACCCAATCTGTTGCTTCTACAAATTTCGGAGATTCAACTGTATTTATTGAAAAATATCTTGAAAAACCTAGACATATTGAATTCCAATTATTAGCAGATGAACATGGAAATGTTATCCATGTAGCTGATAGGGAATGTTCCATTCAAAGAAGACATCAAAAATTACTTGAAGAAGCTCCTTCTCCAATTATGACTGAAGAACTCAGAGCTGAAATGGGTGCTAGTGCTGTAAAAGCTGCAGAATACATTGGTTATACTAGCGCAGGTACTGTTGAATTTTTATATGATAATGGCCAGTATTATTTCTTAGAAATGAACACACGTATCCAAGTAGAACACCCAATTACAGAACTTGTTACTAATACTGATTTAATTAAAGAACAAATAAAAATAGCTAATGGTGATGAGCTTACTTACGAACAAAAAGATATTCAAGTATCTGGTCATGCAATTGAATGTCGTATTAATGCTGAAGACCCCTTAAATGACTTTGCACCAAATCCAGGTAAAATTACGGGGTACAGATCACCTGGAGGGCCAGGAGTACGTTTAGATAGCGGAGTTTATATGAATTATACTATTCCTACATTCTACGATTCAATGATTTCAAAATTAGTAACATGGGGAAGAACAAGAGATGACTCCATAGCTAGAATGAAACGTGCACTAAGTGAATATATTATCTTAGGAGTTAAAACTACAATTCCATTCCATAAAGCTATTTTAAGAAATCCTAACTTTATTAGTGGTGACTTAAACACTCACTTTATTGATCAATACAGAAATGGTATTGAAAGCGAAATGGTTAATGTAATTGCAGAAGACTTAGAAAATGTAAATAAAATGAAATCAACATTTATGCCAAGTAAAAAAATAGCTGCAATTTCTGCTGCTGTTGGATCTTATTTAAATACTGCTAAAAACCAACAAATGAATAAAAAATAAGTTGGGGATTATAAATGCAAAACGAAATAATAAAGTTATTAAAAAAAGAAGAAAAATTATCTGAAGAGACTATTGCTGAATTAAGCAATATCGAAATTAGTGATTTTTCTGATTCAGTTAAAGAACTTGGAAAAAACGAAACTGCATATATAAAAAGAGAAGAAATCTTAAAAGATTTAAACACAACTTACATTGGTAAAGACATGTACATTTTCAACGAAGTAATGTCTACAAATACAATTGCAAAATTTTTATCAATGAATGGTGTTGGAAATGGTGCTGTTGTAATCTCTGAAAAACAAACAAAAGCCAGAGGAAGATCTGGTAAAAATTGGGAGTCTCCTCTTGGTGGTGTCTGGTTATCAATTATATTAAATCCAAATGTAACCCACTCAAAAATTCCATTAATTACTCTTGCAACAGGAGTGGCAGTTGAAAACACATTAAAAAGAATAGGCATCCAAAATGCTGAAATAAAATGGCCAAATGATATTTTAATCAATGACAAAAAAGTATGTGGTATTTTAACAGAGGCTATTACTAGTTTTAACACAATTGAAAGTGTTATCATTGGTGTTGGAATTGATGCTAATATAACTCTTAAAGATTTTCCTGAAGAATTAAAAGAAAAAATGACTACTTTAAATAAGGAAACTGGTGAAAAAATAGACGAAAACCTCTTAATTAAAACATTTTTAGAAGAATTTGAGAAAATTAGCAAACAATTCATGAATGAAGAATATGAAAATATTTTAAAAGAATGGAGAAAACACTCATATACCATTGGAAAAATTGTAGAAGTACATGAACCATTTAGCAAACCCTATGATGGCTACGTTTTAGGCATTAGTAGAGATGGATCATTAGTTGTAGAAAAAATTGATGGAACTTTAGAAAAAGTAATATCTGGAGAATGTGTTATCAAAAATTAAACACAATCTCTTTACATTTATCTTCATTTACAATTACTTCAAGTAATTTATTAAATGAAGATTCTATTTTTTTATTTAAATCATTTAAATTTAACTTAAATGCATCCTTTGTTGATAAATCAAATCTTATTGTTGCAGATGCGCCAGGCATTGAAACTGGAGGAATTGTAATAATCCCATATTCTTTTAGCAAAATAAATGCAAAAATAAATGATAAATCATTATTTGATAAATTATGTGAAACTTTAATCTCACTAGCTAAACCTTCTGGTGAAATCATAACACCAGTTGGAGTTTCACTAAAAGCAGTGAATTTTTTATTCAATAATTCAAATAATTCTTTTTTTCTTGAAAATCCTTTTATTAAATTTTCACCATTGAAATTTTTAATACCATTAACCATAGCTAAAATTGCTGGAGGTTGAGCTTCAAGACCAAATTGATTAGCTTTAATCTTAATTTTATCAACTAGCTCTTTACGACCAGCCATTAATCCCCCCCTAGGACCTGGCATTAACTTATCAGTACTAGTAATAGTAATATCCGCACCTAAATCACAAGCTTTCTTTTGATTAAATACAACAGTTCTAAGTCTAGCTCCTGATGCATCATCAACCATAACTGGAATATTTTGTTCATGAGCCATTTCAATGACTTTTTTAAAAATATCTTCATCAATTACTTTGTGATCCATTGTTGAACCTGTAACAACAACTAATGAAGTATTTTCAGGTATTTGAAATTTATCAAAATCATCAGTTTCAAAATAATTAGCTTTAACTAACTCACAACTTCTTGGAATAGATGGATGAGCAGGTAATTGAGCAAGATAATGCACTACATTAGACCTTTCACCAACTAATGCAAGAATAGTAGCCAATATACCTGAAGAAGTTCTATTAAGTGGAAGAATTTTTTCTCCACCTAAATGTTTTTTTCCAACTTCCTGAATTTCATCCTCAAAAATAGCTGGTCCAACATAAGTTTCAAGTAAACTTAATTCATCCGGAGAAGCTATAAATCCTCCAGATAAACCAGTTAAATCATATAATTCATTACGACCTTTAGTTTCAATGATATTTTTTATTATAGATAAAGCATTTTCTCTTTTTTTAACTTCATCTAGAGAGCTGTTAACTATCATCTAATCAGAGTCGAATTCTAATTTAAAGTCTTTGAAAGCTTCAACAAATGCTTTTAAATCTTTTTCAGGTACAGGCATTTGAACAAATTGTTCATTTTCAGGTTCTTCATAAGAATATTCTGCATCAGTAATTTTACCTTCAGGAGTTGTCCATAAAATTAAACTGTCACTTAATTCCTCAGGGTTTTTATTTGGGAAAAATATCTCTACAGATGCTCCTAATTGTACAAAGAATTTATCTTTTTCTTCTTCACTTTTATTTACTTTTTTAATTTTTCTTACTCTTGATTTTAATTTTTTTTCAGCGAGTTCATTTATATCTGGCATTAATAACACATCCTGAAACTTTTATTTAAATATCTAAATTATAGTTAAAATTTCCATATTATATAAGCATTCTTATTTGATTCATAACTCAGTCATATAAACTATTACCTTCACTATCCATAGCTACTATAAGTGGTCCAAAATCTTTAACTTTCAAATTCCACATAGCTTCAGGCATTCCTAAGTCTAACCAGTCAACACTTTCAATTTCTTCAACTGCATCAACATAAAGTGCAGCACATCCTCCAGTAGCTACAACATATAATGCATTATTTTTAATTAATGCTTCCCTTACACTGTCATCCATTCCACCTTTACCAATGACAATTTTAGGTCCCATATCAATAACATCACTTTGATATGGATTCATTCTCATAGAAGTAGTTGGACCTACAGCTACCATCTTATAATTATTTTCATCTTTAGATATAATAGGTCCTGCATGAAATATAGCTGCACCTTCAATATCTAATGGAGCGCCCTGTTCTAAAATTCTTTTGTGTGCTTGGTCTCTGGCAGTTATAATATTTCCAGTTAAAGTAATTACATCACCAATTCTCAAATCAGACAAATCTTCATTTTTAACTGGTACTTTGATATTTTTTTCCATTTGGTCACCTTGTAAATTATATATTATAAAAAACTAAACTAAATTATATATAAAATTTTTAGCTTTTATAAATTTAATGGCTAAATCAATTGGGGAAAAATAACATATCATGTAGGGATATGTAAAATTACCCAACACTTTTATTAAGAAATAAAAAACTACAGGATAAATTACCATGTCAAGTATGAGTAGTGTTGCAGGGTTATCTAAATATATTACAACCTTGCCCAAAACTGAAAAATCAATAATAGCTATGTTTATTATAAGCTTCATATCTGGATCAGCATACTTCTTAATTAATCCAAGTACAGAACTAGGATTAATAGAAAATATAATTTTTGGAGGATTATTTAGCTTAATAATACTTGGAACTAGTTCAATAATTGGTGGTGGTGTTAATCAACAGATTGTTAGTGGATTACATGGTATCAATCTAAAAATTAAACATTCAATGTTTTTATCAACACTTTCAATGACTATTATTTGTATTCTTTTAATAATTGGTGGAATTCTTACCAAATTATTTAAAATAGATTTCTTTTTGAATTCATTGTTATTTGGATGTGTTTTAATTTATGGAGTTAATACATTAGTATTTTGGACAACTTCAAAAATTAGTTTTAGCAAAGCAGCAACTGTGGGGATAATCCAACCATTAATTATATTGGCTATGTATACATTAATTACATTTTTAGTAACAGATACAAGTTTCTTAGGTTCTGATTTACTGCAAATGACTGTAAAAGTAATAATAGCTAGTATCATATTTATATTAGCAATTTATTCTTTTATTACAATAGCTGGATCTCCTTTAAAAAAAAATCTAGGCATTGGAATGCTAGATTTACTTAGCTTATTTATTGCACACATGAACGAAGGATCAAACTCTCTTGAAGCACTATTTGAAAATATGAGTGAAACCGTCGAAACAATGGTTACATTTATTAGTTTTAAAGGAAAAAATGGAATAAAATCATTATTTATTTCACCGTTTGTCCATCCAGGGCCATTAGGAGATTTAGGAGGTTCCAATATGCCAACAATACTTGCTAATAAATTTGACCACTTCACAATGGTAGCTCATGGACCTTCAACCCATGATTTTAATCCTATAAGAACTACTGAAATAGATAAAATAGAAGATGCTGTGAAAGAAGGTTTAAAAGAAGTAGAATATAGTAAAAATGCAAGTATTTTTACTAGATACAACTCCGAAAAAGCAAATATTGGAGTCCAATTCTTTAATGAGGGTATGATTATTTTAAGTACATTTGCTCCAAATGATAGTGACGATATTGAATTTGGAGTAGGCCTCACTATGATGACTCAAAGTAAAAGTAAATGTAATGTTAAAGATTCAATCATAGTTGATTGCCATAATTCTTTTGCACCAGAAAGTGGAGAAGTTTTACCTGGAAATGAAGAAGTATTTCAACTAATTGATGTTATAGATAAAATTCAATGCAATCAAAAACAAGACAACCTAAAAATAGGATGCTATGAAGATGTAATGAATGACTTAGACAAACATGATGGTATTGGTGAAAGTGGAATTAAAACTATGATTATAGAAGTAGCTAACCAAAGAACAGCATATGTCTTATTTGATTCAAACAATATGGAAATTGGATTTAGACAGGAAATTATTGAAGCAACAAAAGATTTAGATATTGATGAAATAGAAGTAATGACAACAGATACTCATACAGTTAATACAATATCTAGAGGTTATAACCCAATCGGAATTGTAAAAAGAAGCGAAATTATTGAATATGTACAACTCAGTATTAACGAAGCTATAAAAGATTTAGAAGAAGTTGAAGTTGGAACTGGAACTAAAAGAATTAAAAATCTTAATACATTTGGCCCTAATAACTCAACAGAATTAATTTCAACAATCAGTTCAATTGTTGCAGTTAGTAAAATTATAGCTCCAGTTTTATTAATTACTGCATTAGTAATTGTATTTATTTGGATATTTTATGGTGGCTTATAAATAAGTCACCAATAAAGTATATGTTATAACCCATCCAACAAGGAATGGCATTATTCCATCCCATAACCACTGAGAAAATCCTCCAGAAATTTCCTCACCAAATTGTTTTTGAGAAAGTTGTCCAACAAAATATAGTATAATAAATGCTAAAGCAGCTGCAACTGCATCATTTTTAAATCCAAACCAACGTAATGAAAATCCAGTAGAAATAATACCTGTAAGGATACCAACTACTAAGTGAATACTTGTTACTTTAATTGTAGTGTCCATCTATTTCCTCCAAAAAAATTAAATAAATATAATTATTATTAATTATACTATATTAAATTATTGATATTTAAATAAAAAGGTGTAAACATGAAACCTATGTCTAATGTAGACATTTTTACAATAACTGATGAATTAAATAATTTATTAACTGGTGCAAGAGTAGATAAATCATTTCAACCAACTAAGGATATTGTTGTAATGAGATTCCATGTAGCAGGAACTGGAAGAATTGATCTTGTAATGGAATGTGGTAAAAGAATCCACACCAGCAAATATCCTCTTGAAAATCCTATTAATCCACCTGTTTTTCCTATGCTTTTAAGAAAAAGAATAAAAGGTGCAAATGTAGTTAGTATAACACAGCATAATTTTGATAGAATTGTTGAAATTAAAGTTAAAAAAGATAAATATTATACCATTGTTGTTGAATTATTTGATAAAGGAAATATTATTCTTTTGGATGAAGAAAAAAATATTATACTTCCTCTTAAAAGAAAACGTTTTAGTGATAGAGACATTAGTTCTAAAAAAGAATACCAATTCCCAGAAAAAAGAGGAATTGACCCAATTAATATAACTGAAAATGAACTAAAAGAGTTATTTACTAATTCTAAAAAAGATGTAGTTCGAACTTTAGCTATGAACAATTTAGGGAGTTTGTATGCTGAAGAGATTATCGAAAGAGCAAACGAATTTGAAACAATTGATAAACATATACAATCTAAAGAACTAACTAACAATCAAATAGCTAGTTTAAATAAAGCAATACACTTATTATTTGACAACTTACAAGAAGAACACTTCAAACCACAAATAGTTAAACAAGAAAATAAAGAAGATGTAATTGCTTTTGATTTAGTGAAATATAGTAATTTTGAAAAAAAATACTTTGATAACTTTAATGAAGCATGTGATGAATTTTATTCTAAAAAAGTAAATAATGATATTAAAAACATCAAAGAAGCAGCATGGAATAAAAAAGTAAACAAGTTCGAAAAAAGATTAAAGTTACAAGAAGAAACACTTAATAATTTTCACAAAACTATTAAAACTAGCCAACATAAAGGAGAGGTAATCTATTCTAATTACACTACAATAGAAAATTTAGTAAAAGTTGTGGTCGAAGCTATAAGTAAAGACTATTCTTACAAGGAAATTGGAAAAATATTGAAAGAAGCTAAAAAAAATGGTATGCAAGAAGCAGAATTATTTGAATCAATTGATAAAATGGGTGTGTTAACACTTAAATTAAACGAAACTTCAATTAATATTAATCCTAAATTAACTATCCCTGAAAATGCTGAAATATACTATGAAAAATCTAAAAAAGCTAAAAAGAAAACAAAAGGTGCTACAATAGCTATCGAAAACACTAAAAAACAACTTGAAAAAATTAAAGCTAAAAAAGAAGTAGCAATGGAACACATATCAATCCCTAAAAAAAGAGTTAAGAAAAATCTTAAATGGTATGAAAAGTTAAGATGGTTTGTAACTTCCGATAATGTTTTAGTAATTGGTGGGAGGGACGCAGGTACTAATGAAGCTATTGTAAAAAAATATATGGATAATAATGATATTTATTTACATGCAGATATACATGGTGCAACATCAACTGTAATAAAACTTGAAGACTCTAAAATAAATGATAATATCCTTAAAGAATCTGGAGAGTTTGCAGCATCATTTTCAACTGCTTGGTCAAAAGGTTTTACAACACAAGATGTATTTTGGGTCAATCCAGAACAAGTTTCAAAAACTCCAGAAGCTGGAGAATTTTTACCAAAAGGATCATTTGTAATAAGAGGAAATCGTAATTATATCCGAAGTGCGAAAGTTAGAATAGGAATTGGAATTGTAGATTATGAAGGTAAAAGACTAATGGCTGGACCTGTTGATGCACTTGAAGCACATTGTGATAATTTCATCGTGTTAAAACCAGGATATACGAAAAAAACAGCAATAGCGAAAAAAATACTTCATGAAATCAATGAAGAGGATTTAATAACATTAGATGATATAATTCGAGTTTTACCATCTGGAAAATGCGATATTGACGAAGAATATCATTTAAGAAAAAAATATGAAAAGAATTAATCCTGATAATTTTCAGGATTATATTCAAAATATTCACCAGAATTTAAAATAACCACATCAATATTTGGATTTAATTGACTAACAAATTTAGCATAAATAGATGGATCTTGCTCTATTGGTGGAAATGTATTATAATGCATTGGAATAGCTACTTTAGAGTTAATCCATCGAGTAGCTAATGCTGCCTCAAAAGGACCCATAGTAAATTTATCTCCAATAGGAACTAATAAAATATCAGGTTTATAAATTTCACCAATAATTGTTTTCATGTCTCCAAATAAACCAGTGTCTCCTGCATGGAATAATTTAGTTCCATCTTCCAAAGTTATTAAAAAACTAGCAGCATTACCTGCCGGAAGAGGTTCTTCAAGAATATCTAATGCTGAAGAATGTCTTGCTTCAAGCATAGTGAATTTAACTCCCCTATATACAAAAGAGCCCCCAACATTTACTCCAATATTATTAATTCCTTGTTTTGATAAAAATAAAGAAATTTCATGAATTGCAGCTATTGGAACATTATTTGAATTAGAAATTTCCATTGCATCTCCAAAATGATCAGAATGACCATGAGTAACTAATATAATATCTGGATTAAATTCTTCCACAGGTATTTGACAACTTGGATTATTACTAATAAATGGATCAATTAAAATATCTAATCCTTCATCAGTAATTATTTCAAAAGCAGAATGACCTAACCATCTAATTTCCATTTTAAATCAACCTCTAATTTGTATAATTTATAAGTAAATTTTCATCTAAATTTGATGCAATATCCCAAGTTCTTTCAAAATTATTTCTAATTTGTGAAATAGAATCCCTATCTTCATAAATAGCACCATATTCAACATCACTATTTCCACTACCTTTAGAAATAATCATGGCATGGGAATCATCTGTAAGTAAATTAATTGAATGTACTTTAGGAACTGTTTTAATTTGTACTCCTTGTTTAAGAAGAGAAGAAATTAAAATTGTATATGCCATGTCAGACACATCAAAATCATTGATAATAACTCTTGAGTAAATTGTTGGAATATGAGATAAAAACCTATCAGACAAATCATTTAAAGAAGGAATTTCTAACATGATTTCTTTATTTACACCAACAGCTAATTTATCAAATGCTTCACTAGAATTTATTAAACCATCACCATAAACAACATAACTCCTAAGCAATTTAGGAACAGGTAGGTTTTCTGGATGATTAACATCTATTTTAATATTTCTTGGTTCACTAATCTCTTTAGCTTCAGAAGGAATATAAGTTTCATTTTTTATATACTCCTCATCCTGACGTAAAGCTCTTTTAATTTCTTCAGATTTATCATATTTATTATTAGAAACATAATCATGAGAACGTTTTTTAGGTTTTCTAGTAATTTTTAAAGGTTTATCATAATTTGGAGTGAAATTAAGATTGTTGCCAAAATTGGTTGTTGAATCATCATTATGAACTCTTAAAACTGTTTTAGAATCATCTACACTATTAAAATCAAAGGAATCATCATAATAATATTCTTCATCAATATATTCAGGTAAATCATTCTCATAATAATCATCAAAAGTATCTCTAATTTTTAAAGGACCATTATTACTATTAGAACTTTTATTAAATGAAGGATATTTAATCTCATTATTTTCTAAAAATTCTTTAAACATAGATGAAGTTTTATCTGCATTAGAATCAATAAAATAACTAATAATTATAATTATACCAATTATTGCTAATATAAATCCAATAACTAATAATATATCTATTAAATTATAAACATTTGCCTCATAAACTATGAGAACTCCAACTACAAATAAAATAAAACCTGAAATTAATTTCAATGTGTTTCCCACAATTCCACCCTTCAATAATTATTATCACTCTATTAATTAAATTTTGTACAACACCGTTAATAAAGATGTTGATAATAAAAAGATTTTCTAGAAAAAACTTTAAAAAAAGAGCAGATAATACTTTCTATCAAAATAGTAATATTAATATAATATAAGAAATAAGTATTACTACTGGTGAAAATATGAAAATTTTAGAAAAAATCAATAATGAAAAGTCAGGGCAAGGAGCAGCAGAATATATTTTATTATTTGGAGGAGTGATAGTGATAGCTATTTTTGCATTAACCATTTATAAATCATATATGCAAACAAGTGACAATAATCTAAAAGTAAAAGACGATATATCTGAAGTTAGAAGAACTGTACGTGAAAACAATAGCATACTTGGATAAAAAAATGAACCTCGACAATAAAGGACAAAGTAGTGCAGAGTTAATTTTAATAATAGGAGGATTAATCATAATAATATTATTTATTGGAAACTATGTTACCAATATAACAAGTACTACTCAAAATAAGTTAAAAACCGTAATAACAAAAGAACGAAACTTTTTAATAAATAAAATTTAGAAAAGAGAGTATAAAATTCTCTCTTTCTAATTTAAAAGATTAGTAGTTAAAATATCCCTCCAAGATTCGGAGTTGATATTGCATAATTTCATTGAAGTTCTTGTAACTTCCCTAATGTTTTGTGGACATGCATTGACACAAGCACCACATAAATTACAATAATCTAAATTAGTAACTGCTTTATTATCAGTAATTTCTATTGCATTGCATGGACAAACATCTTGACAAGCATGACATGCATCACCTTTACAAGTTGCTTCTTCTGTTTCAACTAAACTTAAAGTTCCTTCAAATGGTTTAGTTACGTTTATAGTATCAACAGGACAAACTTTTTCACACCATGAACAATTTACACAACCATCTTCAAGAATGATTGCAGTACCATTAATTTCCGGAGCTTTAATTTGATCTTGAAGCATACATGTTGAACATACTTCCATGATTGCATCTTGAGGACAAGCTCTTTTACAAACTCCACAATAAACACATTTAGAAGTATCAACACTAATAACATTATTAAGATTATCTGTAGAGAATTCTTGATTATTAGTTAAAGTAATAGCTTCTGCAGGACACATTTCTGCACAAATATTACAATAAACACATTTACCATCATCTATATTAATTTCACCAATAACTAAATCTTCTCTAGATGGTAACTCTCTTTCAAATAATATAGAATCTCTTGGACAAGCAGAATAACATCTTCCACAATATATACAGTCATCATTATTAATTTCTGATTCAACTTTCCATACTGGATAATTTCCAGTTTCTTTAATATCATTACCATTAATCATTAATGATAATGCATCAAAAGGACATGCAACAGAACATAAACCACATAAAACACAAGTGTTTTGAGTTACAGAAACTAAATCCATTTCAATTAAACCACGTGCAATTGGTACAATAGGTCCTAATCTTAAAGAAGATGTTGGACATACATTAGTACAAATTCCACAACCTACACACCTATCATTGTTATGGGATAACTTACGGGTTTCTTCCCCGTATCTCTCAACATTAAACATAAAATCCCTCATGCTTTAGATATAGCTTGATTAGGACAATTTTGGATACAAAGGTCGCAGTCATCACATTTTTCAGGGACAATAGTTACATCACCATTTTCTTCAATGAGTGCGCCTTGTTCACAAATCTTTACACATAAACCTTGGACAGGACAATTTTCAATGTGACCACAAAGATCTGAATCTATTTTTACTGCCATATAACCACCTCAAATTTGATATGAAAAATATTTTATAAAAAAAATAATATTTTAATATCAATTAATACATTGTCGAAATGCATATATAAACATGTCGATTTAATCCAATAATAAAATACTATTTTAAAATATTTCCTTTTTTATTAATTTCACCACTCCTAATTCGTGTAGACGAAATAGGATTACCATCATCAGCTAAAACAAAACTAACAACAACAATATCTAATGGAGACATCCCTTTGGAAACTCTTATTTCATTAATTTCAACTGCAACAGGTTCAGTTTCTTCACTAACAACAATTGCATCAAAATTTTCATCAAATATTGTAGTTCCATAAGCATCATCCAATACCATTACAGTATAATTAGATTTATCCCAAAAGAAGTCTTTAAGAGATTTCATCCTGTCCTTACAAGAATCTATATCTCCTTTAAGACCACCAAAAGCATTAGAAGTTACACCAATTTCAACTTCTTCACCAAGGTCAAAAGCAGTTGTAAGTAACTTTTTATGTCCATCGTGGAACTTATCAAAAGTCCCCCCAACAGCTATTTTCTTATATTTTTTATAAACCATAATATTGTCCTAAATTAGTTTGCTAATATAAATTTATTCAAACTATTATAAAATATTAGTGATTTAAAAATTAGTTATGCTTAAAAAAATATTTAAAAAAAAATAAAAAAGGAGTAATAAAAATTAGAATGGTAAAGAAATATAATAACCATTTAAAGTAAATGTGTTAATATTCCAATTATTTATTACACCTAATGAGTTTCTAGTACTTATAGGATCAGCAACAACCCAAGTATCACCGATTAAAACTTGAGCCCAAACATGTCCTATTTGCCCACTTGAAAAAGTACATTTTCCATGAACATATCTTGCTGGAAGATCAGCAGCCCTAAATAATGCAACAATAATTTGTGTTTGATCACAACAATTACCTGAAGTTCTACTTAACATGTCCTTAGCACTATACCAAGTATCATAATGACTAAGATAACTATAATGGTCTCTTACATAATTATGTATTGCTTCAGCTTTTTGCGTAGGAGTTATTAAACCTGCAGTTAATTTTTGAGCTAAAGCAATAATTGCTGGATCATCAGATTGACAATTCTTTGTAGGTTGTAAATAAGCATTAATATTTGCTAATTCATTTTCCTTAGCCAATACATTAACACTATTTATTGTAAATTGTGATGAAGCAGATTCAATTGATTTAATAGTTACATAAGCAGGCATTATATCATTAGACCCATAAAATGCAACTACACGACTAAATGCATAAACCAAACCATCAAAAGTTATAGTTCCAACACTGGAAGATACGGATTCTGGAGCTTTGCCATTAGTATTTACATAATTCACAATAGATTGTGCAACACTAATATAATCTGCCAAATTACCTAAATTACCAGTTTTAGAATAATTAGATGGATTAAAAACATCTTTATAACTTAAATCACTTAAATCACCAGCATTTATTTTTATACTTGCTACAGCTGCAAGATATAAAAATTGTGCTATGGTATAATTATTACCATTTATTAAAACATGATCCGGTAATTTAGAATATGCTTCAATATAAGTTTTTACATTATTTGATGCTTCAATCATATTCTTAATTGAAATAGTTCCTGAAACATGTATATGTGCTTGACCACTATTTGAATAATTGCCTCCTTTTTCAGGATAGTAATAATAAGATATAGTATAATCTCCTTTTTCTAAAGATTTTATAGTTATTGTAGCTATACCATCATTATTAGTTAAAGCACTATCAGTAATACCATTATAAGAAACTTTAATAGTTGCTCCTTTTATTGGATTACCCTTAGCATCAGTTAATTTAACTAAGAAATTACCAGTACTTCCTACATTAAACGTAATATCATCTGCAGTAAGTATAGTTCCATTTACCAAAATCTTATTTGATCCAGAACCTTGGTAAAAAGTACTATTAATTGCATAAGATATATCATAATAACCTACATTAAGATTAATATTTAATCTAGCTATACCTGATCCATCAGTAACTCTAGTATATTTAACTCCAGATACAGTAAATAGAACAGCAATGCCTTTCATGAGGTTTCCATACTTATCAGTAATTGCAACATCAAAAGTAGAACCATCTCCTGGCAACATTACTAAATCTTTTGCTTTAATATTTAAAGTTTGTTTAGCAACAACCACATTGTTTGATCCTTCATTATAATCCATAGACCCTTTTTTAGAATAAGTATATGAAATTACATAATTACCTGGATTTAAATTAATATTTAAACTCGCTACACCTTTAGAATCAGTCATACGTTCATAAGTCATACCATTAATTGAGAAAGTAATAGTTTTATTGACTAAAGGTTTCCCATTTAAATCTGTTAATGTAACATTAAATTTAGCAGTTTCATTATAAATTGCATTTAAATCTTTACCAGTCAATATACTAGTTGAATTTATAATATGGATTATACTACTAGACTTAGAAGCATTATAACCTACATCACCATCAAATCCATAAGTTACATTATAATTACCAATACCCAAATTAGAAAAGGAAGTAGTAGCCTTTCCATTTTTATCAGTAGTCACAGATACTTTAATATTATTATATGTAAAGTAAACTGTTTTAGAGCTTAATGGATTTCCTTTTATATCAACTAATGTTACAGTATAATTAGTAGCAGTATTTACAATAAGATATGTATCTTCACCAATTAAAGTAGTGCTAGATTTAATAACTTTAATATTATTAGCTATTTTAAGACCATTATACTCACTTGTAATAATATAAGTATTAGGATCTAAATTAATATTTAATCTTGCAGTACCATTAGCATCAGTAACCCTCTCATAAAATACACCATTAATATTAAATCTAACAGTTGCATTAACTAAAGGTCTACCTTGACCATCAATTACATTTACAGTGAATTTAGTACCATCTCTACAATACATATTTACATTTTCAGTAAATAATGTAGATAAAACAGTGATATTATAACCATGTTCTTCACTAGTAGTAGGATTATAAGCAGTTAATATATAACTACCTGGAAGCAAGTTAATATTCAATCTAGCTACACCACCACCATTAGTAACACGATCATAGAATACACCATTAATATTAAATCTAACAGTAGTATTAATTAATGGATTACCTGCATAATCATAGAAAGTTGCATAATACTGAGTATTATTTCTAAAATACTTAATTATACTATCACTATTAATCGTGGATAATACAGTTATGTTGTTTGCATATTTTTCACCATTAGTATGTATAGCAGTTAATATATAACTACCTGGAAGCAAGTTAATATTCAATCTAGCTACACCACTACCATTAGTAACACGCTTATAAAATACACCATTAATATTAAAATTAACCGTAGTATTAATTAATGGGTTTCCGTTTCCATCAATAAATTTCGCATAATATTGAGTACCATTTTTATAAAATTTCACAACATTATTTGCAGATATTGTAGATAATACTTCCACTAAGTTTTTAGTTGAAGAATTTCCATACAATGTAGATCCTGCATACTTTGCAGTAATATCATATTTACCAGCATCTAAATTAATTTTAATAGATGCAACACCATCACTACCAGTAGTACGATTATACTGTACACCATTAATTACAAAAGTTATGGTCTGATTAGCTAATGGTTTACCAGTTATATCAGATAATATTACTTTAAAAGAAGTACCATTATGATAATACAAAGTTGTATCATTACCAACTAATGTAGTATTTAAAACAGAACTTTGAGAATCAGAAATAACAGCACTATTAGAATTTTGTTGTGATTCTATAATATCACTATCCTCATAATTAACATTACTATGAGATTCAATTATTCCACTATCAGAATAATAAATATCAGAATCATAATTATAAGAATAATCTTCTGAGATAGATCCATTACTAGAAACTTCTAAATTTTTATAAGATAATTGATTATCTTGTATTAATTTTGAATTTTCGATATCTGAAGCATTATTTAAATCTGTTGCACATACTGATCCCAATAATAAGAATATTGTACAAAAAATTGAAATGAATAATGCTTTATTTATCTTTGAAATTTTTCCACCTCTTAGTTCTCATTACGAAAATTTTAATAAAAATATTATATTATACTAACATATAGTATTCATAATGAGTAATTATAAATTTAGAAGTTATTATTATATAAATGTTTTTACAAGTTTATTAATAAAAAAACCTATTTAAAACAATTAAATCAATTAAAAAATAGTTAAAAACATTATAAAACTTAAATTAAAAACAAATAACATTAAAATATCTAAAAAAAGAATAAATTATCTTAAATTTACATTTAAAATTTAAACATACGATGAAATATAAATCTTACATGTAACTATGTAGTATATTTAAAATCTAATTCTATTGAAGTTTTAAATAAGAAATACATCAAAAATTTATTTTTATATGAAAAAATATAAGAAGATAACTTAATAATTACAAAATAGTGAATTTAAGTAAGATATTAAAAAAACAAGTAAAATTTTAAAAAAAAACAAAAGGTTCATAGTTGATTCAATGATTTATGAAAAAAATACTTTCCAAAAAAACCATAAAAAAGTGGATTTAAGATTTGGACTTGTATATCCCAATATTTACAAAACAGCTATGTCATCATTAGGATATCAAATATTATATAACTTAATTAATGAGAGAAATGACACTTGGTGTGAAAGAATCATTTATCCAAATACAAACTCTATTGAATCAAACAACCCTATGAAAAATTTTGATATAATCAGTTTTTCATTACAATTTGAAGAAGATTATTTTCATGTTTTAAAAATGCTTAGACAATCAAAAATTCCTTTAAAAAGAGAAGATAGAACTGAAAATGACCCCTTGATAATTGCAGGAGGACCTTGTGCAACTGCCAACCCAATGCCTTTGTCTAATTATATTGATGTATTTATAATTGGAGAAGGTGAAGCTATTATAAATAAATTTTTAGACAAATATTTAGAAAATAAAAATTTAGAAAATTTCTTAGATATACAAGGAGTATACCTCCCCAAATTTGATAATAATACCAAAATAGCACTTGTAAAAAGTATGGATGAAGCATACCATGTAACACAACCAATTATAACAAAAACTGATGATGAAGAATATAAAACAGTTTTTAGTGATTCAATTATGTTAAATGTTTCAAGAGGATGTACAAGAGGATGTAGATTTTGCATGTCCAGTTATCTTTATAGACCTTTAAGAGAAACAAAAATAGAATTATTAACAAAAATTGCTCTTAAAACACGTGAAAATACTGGGTTAAATAAAATAACATTAATTGGTGCTGCTGTTGGAGATTATTATGATTTAGAAGGACTTACAAAATCTCTTGAACAAAAAGGTTTTCAAATAGCTACACCATCACTCCGTATAGATTCACTTAGCAAACAAACTTTAGAAACATTGAAAAAAAGTGGTTTAAAAAGTCTCACAATAGCTCCAGAATCTATTTTTAGTCTACGTAAAAGTATAAATAAAAATATTTCTGATGAAAAAATATTTTCAGTGATAAAAAATGCAGTAGAACTTAACTTTAATATTAAATTATATTTTTTAATTGGAATCCCTCATGAAACTAAAGAAGATATAAAAGAATTAGCTAATTATATTGAAAAAATAGCAAAAATGCATAAAAGTAAAAAATATATAAAGTTTAGTATTAATCCAGTTATACCTAAACCTCAATCACCATTACAATGGGAAGAATATAATTTTAAAGATATTAAATCTAAAACCAGATTCCTTAAAAAGAAATTAAAGAAATATAATGTTAAGTTCGAAAGTCCTAAAAAAGGAATGATTCAATATATATTATCTTGTGGAAATAAAGATATTGGAGACATTATCGAAAAATCATTAACTAAAGAGGTTACTCTAAGAGAATGGCAAAACTATTTACCACATTATAATTTAGATGAAGATTTACCTTGGTCAAAAATTGATATTGGAATTAAAAGTAGTTTTTTAAAAACTGAAAACAGAAGATTGCAAACAAAAAAGCAAACACCCTGGTGTGGAAATTCACCTTGTTATAAATGTGGACCTTGTAACTAGAAAAAATTTTTAATTAAATATTATATAATATAATTATTATAGTGAGGGAAAAATATGATAAATCCTGCAAAAAGAACAAAATCAATAGAATTATCTCAAATAAGAAAAATGTTCGAAATTACAAATCCTAATGCTATAAACTTAGGAATTGGAGAACCTGACTTTGATGTTCCTCAAAATATAAAATTAGCAATGGAACAATCAATAAAAAATAATGAAACACATTATACTCCCAATAAAGGTTACATTGAGTTAAGAGAAGCCATTACTCAAAAGTTTAAAAAGGATAATAATATACATACAAACCCTGAAAACATAATTGTAACATCAGGAGCTAGTGAAGCATTATACATGTGTGCACAAGCATTTATTGAAAAAAATGATGAAGTAATTTTGCCAGATCCAAGTTTTTTATCCTACGAAGCATGTATAAAACTAGCTGACGGAAATATTGTAGGAGTTAATTGTGAAATGGAAAATGAATTTAAATTAAAAGCAAATGATGTTCAAAACAAAATAACCAAAAACACAAAAGCAATAATATTAAATTCACCATCTAATCCAACAGGTGCCGTAATGGATAAAGAAGATATAAAAGCTATTGCAGATTTATCAATGGATCATGATTTTTTAATAATATCTGATGAAATATATGAAAAAATTATTTATGACAGAAAACATTATTCCCCTGCTAAATACAGTGATAATGTAATTACAATAAATGGATTTTCAAAAACATATGCTATGACTGGTCTTAGAATAGGCTATGTAAATGCAAATGAAGAATATTTAGAAGAATTACTTAAAATCCACCAATATAATATTGCATGTGCAAACTCAACAGCTCAAAGAGGAGCATGTGAAGCTTTAACTGGACCTCAAGATACGGTTAATCAAATGGTTAATGAATTTAAAAAGAGAAGAGATTTAATTGTATCTAGATTAAATGAAATCGGGTATGAAACTGTAAATGCTCAAGGTGCATTTTATGTTTTCCCAAAAATTGAGAATTCTGAAGAATTTGTTAAAAAAGCAGCTAATGATGGAGTTATAACTGTACCTGGAGCTGCATTTGGACACAATGGTGAAAATCATGTGCGAATGTCTTATGCAAATTCATATGAAAATATATCTAAAGCTATGGATATTTTAGAAAAAGGGGCTAATTAATGGATGAATATAGAACTAAAGGTGGGGCAAAAGCTGCAATTGTAGGTATAAGTTCAAATATTTTCCTAACTATTTTCAATATTATAATTGGAGTGACTTCTGGAAGTTATGCATTAATTTCTGAAGGAGCACATACTCTTTCAGATGTTGCAACTTCCATAATTGCATACCTTGGATTTCGGATAGGTCAAAAACCTGCAGATGAAGACCATCCACTAGGACATGGTCGTGCTGAAGCAATTGCAGGTCTTGTAATTGTATTATTTTTAACTATGGTAGCATATGAAATTATGAGTGGAGCTATATACAAAATACTCAATCCAAAACTTATAACAACACCAAGTTATTTTGCAGCAATTATGGCATTAATTGGAATTGGTGTTAATATTTGTATAAGTAGATATATTATAAATCTTGGGAAAAAAATAAGAAGTCCTGCAATTGTAGCTGATGGAAATCATCAAAAAGTAGATATTTTTTCATCAGTAGCTATTTTAGTTGGTGTTTTAGCATCAAATAGTGGGTATCCATTAATAGACCCAATAATAGGTTTAATTATAGGATTATTTGTTTTAAAAACAGCATACACCATTGGAAAAGAAAATATTGACAATATTATGGGAAAACTTCCATCAAAACAATTAATAAAAGATATAGAAAATGCTGCAGTCAAAACTCCCCAAGTACAAGGAGCACACAATATTAAAGTTGAATACTTAGGCTCATATTCTATTGTTTCATTACATATTGAACTTAATGAAAATATGACATTAAAAGAATCCCATAAAATAGTACATAAAGCTCAAAGAAATGTCCTTAAAAAAGTCCCATTAGTAAAATCAGTAACAATCCATGCATGTCCTGCAGGAATAGAATATAACCATAATCAAGAAATAGATGAATAATTAAAAACGCCGGGAACGGGATTTGAACCCGTGTGATCATAAGATCATCGGATTAGCAGTCCGACGCCGTACCAGGCTGGGCCATCCCGACATTACCATTAAAAATAAAGTAATTTATAATTTGTTCAAACTTATTAATAAAGTTAATTGTTTTATAAAATTGGCATGTTCAAAAGTGGACTAATCTCAAAATTATAAGTGATCTAAAAAACCCAACTCCACCCCGTGGTTCTACAAGCATCAATTGTTAATAGTAGAGCTGCTCCCTTCCGGGCCTGACACATTCCTATATTTAAGATAATTAACTTTTACCCTCCAGTAAAAGTCCTATCACCATTAATCCTGTAGGACGAAGTTTCTATGTTGTTTTTCTTAGGCTCATAATTCCTTAAAAAGCCGCCTCTTGAACTTCAACTGCACCAAAGGGGGTATGTGCTTACAGAGGACCCCTAACCCTCCAGTCTAGCCATATAAATATATGATAGTAATAATATATAAAGGTTAGTAAAAAAAGATTAATTCTAGAAAAAAAATTTATTACAGTAACTAAATAAAATCAATTAAAACAAACAAAAAATAAGAATTGAAGGAGTAATTTAAAATATAGTTTTAATTATATCTCCGTCTGAAATAATACCTACTAATCTACCATCATCAACAACAGGTAATTGATTTAAAATATTTGAATCTGGCGCATTAGATTTCATGATTTCAATAGCTTCACCAATAGTACTTTCAGGTGAAACAGTTACAACATTTTTAACCATAATATCTTTAACATCAGTTCCTAATTCATATTTATCTAATATTAAATTATGTCCTAAATCAGTTGCGGTAATAATACCTACTAATTCATCATCATCAACAACTGGCATAGCACTTATTTTATGTTCCATAAGTTCTTCAAATGCATTTACTACATCCACATTAGAATTTGTAGTAATCACATCAGTTGTCATCATTTCTTTAACTTTTTTATTTAACATTTAACTTCCTCCATATTTTTTAATAATATCATTAATCATTACATCAATAGTACATGTTACATCAACATTATCAATAATTTTTGAGTCATATTTTACTGCCTGAGTAATCATAAAAGATTGAGTTTTTCGAATTAAATGAAAATTATTTAAATAATTATCAAGTGATCGTTTAACCCATGGTTGTCTACATCTTGAATAAAATCTAGATTTATGCATTTCTTCATCTTCAACAATTAATGTGAACAAAATCACATTAGATTTACGTATAAGGTCTTGTTTTATGAATCCCGGAACAATATGAACACCCTCAATAATAATACTGATTCCTTCCTTTAATGCTCTTTCAATAATCGCCTCAACACCTACATTCACAACATCGACATGATTAATAAAACCTTCAACAACAGGATCATGTCCTAAAAGAGGTGTTCTAATACTTTCATATGCATTGAAACTAGATTTATGAATAACTGGACTTAATTCTTTAGAAACTATTTTACGCATAACTTCACGTATCATATCTGTACTAATCAAGTTTTTTAGTCCTAAGCGACTAGCTAATTCAAATGCCATAGATGAAGTTCCAACACCTGATGCACCACCAATTAATATAATAAGTGGTTCTTTTGATTTTCTAACATTTCTCCATTTACTATATTTATCTGCAAGAACTGGATCAACATAGTCTCTCAAATAATTAGTTACAAAATTAGCTAAATCTTCAATAGAAATTTCAGAAATATTCTCTTCAAGAAGTTTATTTTCAATAGAAGCTGCTATCTCATAAGACTTGTCATGGCCTAAATCAGTGATATATAATGATCTAGCCATGATTCCCTTTGAAAAAGGTTCTTTATACTTCTTTTTACCAACAGCACCTTTAATCATAATCATGATAATCACAAACTAATTATTTTTAATTTTTGAAATATGGTTAGATATCTTAAATTAATATTAAATAAATATTGTGATTTAATTTTTGGTATTGAAAAAAGAACAATATAATAAATATAAAACTAAAAAAAATAAAAAGGAAAAATAAGTAAAAAATTTACTCATTTAAATATATCAAATTAATTGTATAATCAGCGTTTTCATCAACACTAATCAAAATTGCACCATTATCCTTAAGCATTCCAGGATTAGCTACATCGGTAACATTTCCAATTTTACTAATTGATTTTGCTTCATGAATATGACCACAAACATTAATTTGAGGTTGGAATTCATGTATAGATTTTAAAATTCCTTGACTACCTACATGATCCCCACTCTCAGTTAAATCCGCATCTGTATTATATGGAGGAGCATGAGTAACTAATATTTTCACCTTAGGCACCTCATCATTAGCTACAAAATCATAATTAGCTAATAATTCATATACATCACCATAAATTTTATTATCCTGAATTTCTCCAGGAGTGTCAAATGGTGTAGGATTAGAACCACCATATCCAAATAAAACAACATTATCAAAAGATAAAATATTATTATGTAAACAGATTGCATCTGATTCTCTAATAGCTTTACAAATTCCTGCAGGATCACAATTACCTGGAACTGCCATTACTTCACAGCCACAATCAAGTATTTTACCAATAAATTCATCAACAAATTCCAAAGGACCAAAATTAGTAATATCCCCAGTAATTAAAACTATATCAATATCATTATTATTAAGATATCTGTATAAATTTTCGTTATCTTCACCGTGAACATCACTTATTACTAAAATTTTCATAATATCACTTAATTACTCTAAAAAGAATGACCCCATTTCTTGTAAACCTGTTTTTAAATCATCTTTATCTCCATGAATGTCAACTGTGACATCATCTTCAAATTCAATTATAAGACCATTCCATTCAGCTATTTCTTGAACTCTCTCTTCAGCCAACGCTTTTTTTAAAGTTATTCTCCCAGTTGTTAAACCTGGTGGAGTATTAACAATAAATGTTGAACGAGATTTTGGAAACTCAAAGATTTCTTTGCCATGCATTGCATCTTTAAATAATCCTAACCATTTGTCAACATATTCTTCCCCTTCTTCTAAAGCCAATTCTAAAAGAGTTTCTTGAATATTATTTAAAGACATTTCAGCTTTAGCTAAACTATTAATTAAATCTGGATGAGATGGATCTTTTTTATATGAACTTATTGAAGACCTGATTAAACCTAATTCAGGACTAATTCCTTTAGGAATATCATACCCTTTTTTAGTTAAATCAGTTAATAAATTAAAAACAATTAACCAATTCTGTTCAGAAGGTAAGCTCATAAATGTCCACCTATAATTTTTAAAGTAGTATGATTAATTTTAGCATCAGCATCTTTTAATTCTTTTTCAATCTCCCTAACATTATCATAAGAATCTAAAAATAATACATGATGACTATCAGTACCAGAAATACTTAATATTGCTAAATCATCACCATCTTTTACTTCTCTTTTCTCAATAGTTGCTTTAAATTGTACATAAGGTTCATATTCTTTAGGAATATCCGGATATTTAAATATACCATCTAATGTTGCTATAAACATATTATCACCCTAAATATATTCATTGAATTTTAACAATCTTATCTTTTATAATAATAATATATAAAGTTAATTACGAACTATTCGTGAAAGATAAAACTAAAATATTTAATTATAAAATATTTAAAATAAAACTAAAAAATCTATAAAAAAATGAATGAAAATAATTTCATTCAATGATTAGACCAAAGTGTGTTTTCAATGCCCTAATAAAAAAATAAAAAAAATTGAAAGGAAAAAATCCTCACAATTATTTAGCGTTTTCACCTAATGCTTTAGCTAAAGCAGGAGCTGCATCAATAGCTTGTACATCTAAAGTTAATTCATCAGCTGATAATCCCATAGCTAATCCGTATAATTGAGCTAAGTGGAAAACAGGTAATGCAAAGTCAGTTCCGTATTTTTCATTTACTTCAGTTTGACCTTGGTCAAATTGTAAGTGACAGAATGGACATACATTAACAATAGCATCTACACCAGCTTCAGTCATGTGGTCGAGTTTTTCTTTAGTGTAACTTAAAGTTACATCAAGATCTCTAGCTCTTAATCCTCCACCTGCACCACAGCACATCATTTTGTCTTTGTAAGGTACAGATTTAGCACCAGTGATTTCTACTAAGTCATCTAAGATAGATGGGTTTTCTGCTTGATCTTCAATACCAATTTCATCAGTTGGTTTTAAGAAGTGGCATCCATAATGAACAGCAACGTTTAAATCTAAAGGTTTTTCAATAAGGGATGCTAATTTTTCATATCCTACATCATCTCTTAAGATTTGTGCAAAGTGTTTTACTTCAGTAGTTCCTTTGAATTCTTTACCAACTTCAGATAAAACTTCATTAATTTCATCTTTTTTCTCAGCATTTTCTTTTAACATGTGATTACATTCAGTTAAAGAACCAAAACAACCATTACATTCAGTCATAATATCCATTCCCATGTCTTCTGCAATGGATAAGTTACGAGCTGCAATGGAAGCCCATGTTTTTTCATCAAAAGAACCAAATACACCAGGAGCAGGACAACAAGATGCTCCTTCCATGTCTTTTAATTCAATATCTAATGCGTCAAATAATTGTCTGGTTGCTTTTTCAATACCAGGGTAACGGTTGTTCATAATACAACCTAAGAAATATGCAATTTCCATATTAATACTCTCCTCAATTAAATTATTCTTTTAAATCTCCGGTTGCTTCATCATAACCAATTAATTCATCAAAAGCAGTGATTTTACATATTTTTTGTACTTCTTCTAAAGCTTCTGGGAATGCATGAGTAGTAGCTGGTAACTCAGAAAGACCGATTTTAGATCTTAATTCTTTAGTTTTATCATTGATAGGTACTCCGTGACCAGTTTTAATTACGAATAAACCAGTTTTTTTGTGAGCAGTAGCCATGTAACCTGCATGAGCAGCAATATTACGTGCTTTTTTAATGATTTCAACGATTTTTACACTTCTAGGACATCTTTCTTGACAAGTGTAACAAGTAGTACACATCCATAAAGCATCATCGGAAATTACTTCTTCTTTTAATCCAAGTAAACATTTCCTTACAATTTGTCTTACTTTATAAGGAGTTCTCCTTCCAGAAGGACAACCTCCACCACAAGTACCACATTGGAAACAGTGTTTTACTGTTTCAATTCCAGCATCAATGAATTCTGCTGTAAATTCTTTATCACGATTTGCATCGGTTAATAATTCTTTATCAGTCAATAAAGTCATATTATCTCTCTTTTTATCATTAATTTTTGAAATTTCGTTTTCAACTTTTTTGTCGTTAACTACTTCCTCAGACTCATCAGTTGATTCATCTTCAGTTTCAGTGGTGTCATTTTCATCTTCAGAAACTTCTTCAGACATGTTTGAATCAACTTCAGTTAAAATTTCAAGTTCTTCAAGAATTTCCGTTTTTTCTTCAGCATCATCAATTTTAGAAGTAATTTCTTCTTTTTCTGTAACATCACTAGTTCCAGAAGTCTTAACGTCTTTTTTAAAAGTCATATCCTCATTGTTATTAGAACTAACCCTAATTTTAACCATAGGTTCTGTAGTTTTAGTCCCAGAAACAATACTTTTATCAAAATTATTGGAAGATGTAACTTTAGTATTTTTTGATTTTAAATCATCAATACCTTGTTCTTCATCATCTTTATCTCGTTTAAATAGAGATTTTAGATTATCAATAATAGACATTGAAAACACACCTTGGATAATCATAGGAATAACTTCCTCAAATCCATACTAATATTCTGTCAAAAAACCATATATAAATATTACTAAAATTTTCAAAGGTGTAATCTAAAAGATTACACTTAAAGATTTTTTTAGGACAACCTTAAAATAGAACATGAAACCAAATATAATGTTAAGAAAATAGATGGAATGTTTAAATTGATTGAAAAATTTGAAATAAAATCACATGATGGCCCCGGAAGAATCGGAAAGTTAAATAACAAAACAACACCCGGATTATTTTTAAAAAATGAGATTAAAATAGCACCCTCTGAAGGATCAGCATATAATGTTGATAAAGAAATTGCTGAATTTAATGTTAAAGAAACCCTAAGATTAGCTAAAGAAAATGTAGATACCTGCAATGTAGCTACCATCCAAGGATCAAAATACATTGATTTAAGAATAGATTGTTTAAAACAGCTTGAAAAAATAGGTTACAATGGGTTTATAATAGCAAATAGTGATGAATTATTATTACATCCAAGAGATCTTATTGAAATTATAGTTACTTTAAGAAAAAACATGCATCCAACAAGTTATTTGATTTTTTCATTTGCAGAACCTTCATTTATGCCTCTTTTATCATACATAGGCATTGATGGATTTTTAGCTGATTCCAGCAATTATTATAGTTATTTGAATGTATTACTAACCCCAACTAAAACATATGAACTAGAAACTTACCCAATTTATGAAAATATTACTCAAAAAGAACTTGAAGAAAAAAATAGGGAAACTCTTAACTTTGTAATTAAAGAAATTCAGACCCATATGAAAAATAGTTCATTGAGAAATTTAGTTGAAGAAAGATCTTTAACTAATCCCCAAAATGTTTCTGCTCTAAAAATTTTAGATAAACAATACAATAATTATCTTTTAGAATACACACAATTATTTTAATTTTAAAGTTTTAATCATATCTTTAAATTCTGAAACTGGCTCTAAAGAAGCTTCAACAGTTCTTAATTCAAAGATATAAATATTTCCATTTTCTATAAATACATAATTATAGATATCAAAATTAATATCTGGAGTATCCATATTTGCATGTGTTTTAATAGCAGATTTTCCAGAAATTACAGTAAAATCAGATTCTAAAATAACTCCTCCATCATCACTAATTGCATCTTCCATGAATATTTTATAATCATCAAGATTTGTCCTAGTAGGAAACATAACTACATTAATTAAGTTTTCTTCCCCTTTAGATAACGTAACTACACAATCAGGATTATTATAAGTATCTGCTTTTTCTTTTTCCCATGATACTGGAGACTTAAAACTTAATTTACCCGTATTTATTGTTCTAAATTCCATGATTAATCTCCTTTTGTGTGTTTAACATCAATAGTTTCTATTTCTTCTTCAATATCATCTAAGGTGTCAATATATTTAGAAAATGGTTCTGGAAGTTTAGGCATAACTTCTTTTAATATTTCGGAAGCATCAAGTTCTAATGCTTGACCTGACAATAGTTGTTCAACACTAAAATCAAAGTCAAAAGGTTTAAGTAAATCATCAGTAGGTACTCTTAAATTAATTTTATTTTTATTTAACAGCATTTTAATCATACTTGTTTCACGAATTTGCTCATTCATGTCATCAATAGTACTATTTATCTCAAATGCTATAGCCTTATTCTTCTCATTTACATCATGTTTAGCTTTAGATATAGATTTTTCAAGATCTTCAACTAACTGAGCATTTCTTTTATTAATATTATCTCTAGCTTCATCAATAACAACATTAATTGCATTAAGAATAGATTTATTTAATTCTACATTATAAGCTAAAATCATTTTATTTTTATAATCAAGTTCTTTGAAAATAGCTACTCTTTCTTCATCTACTTTATTAAGTTGCCTATTAAGTTCCTGAATTTCATTTTTAGCTTTAATTAATTCATCTTTATCATTAATTTGATTTTTTAAATCATCAACATTATCAAAAAAAGAATCTTTAAGAATAGCTAGTTGATTAACTAAATCTTCAATTTTAGCATCTTTTTCATTAATAATTTCATCATAATTATTTAATGTATCCTGAGAAAATTGATTATTAATTAATTCTTCATAGTCATCTCTTGAAAGAACACGTACAAGCTCATTATCTTCAAAAGGATCTTCTTTTTTAAGGCTAACTTGTTTTTGTTTTGATTCTTTTTCAATAACATTACCATCTTTGTCTTTACTAGTGTATTTTTTAGTATAGACTCTAACAGTTCTATAATCATCATTTTCCATTTTGAACACCTAATAATAATAAATACAATTTATTAATTTAAATAGTTTATCCAAAAAAAATAGCTTCCTAAAAAAAAGAAAGAATAAAAAAATAAAAATTTAAAGACTTTCATTTTCAATCCATAATTTCATTGCTTCTTCAATGGCTTTAGAATACCATCCTGTTTCAAAAAGCATTTTAGATGAAGCAAGTTTACGAAAATGCAAATCTAAATCATTATTGATAGTAACAGTTACACGTTTGTTTTTTGTCATGTGTAATACTACTGTAATTTATTATACATAAATTAGTAAGTGTTTTTTCACATAAATCTGCTAAACAAAAAACAAAAATTATATTAATTTCTTAAAAAAACTAAATAAAAACATTTATATATTATGAAAATAAAGTATAATACGATATGAAGTAAAATTCATGTCAGACAATGAACATCAGTCAACCATTTTATAATCTCCAAAAATATATTATGATATGTTTCATTGAATCTAAGAAGTAGAACAGTTGAAACACATTCTACTTCTCTCCCCTTATTTTAAATTTAAATTTCATCAAGAATATTCTTATTAGCTCCAGCTATTTCCACCAAATATTCTGCTTCAACAATATGTAGTTTAGAAGGAATTACAATACAATGAAGAGGACCTCCAAAATCATGACTAATTAATTCATCAATAGTGCCTGCTTTTACAACAACATCTTTAGAACCAACTCTTGCAATCCCAATAGCTAAGCTATTTTCATTTATTGCACCATCACGGTTTAAACTATTTTTAATATTCATCAAGTATTCCAAACCTTGATTAATAGTCATGTACCTATCTTTATGAGCTTGAATATCAAGTAAAACTAAAGTATGCAAATCCATAGCCAAATTCTCCTCAATAGCCACATAGGGGGATTTTGGATAAAAATTATGGTCTGGAAATGGAATAGTTGTAACTTTACCAAATTTATAACCTTGAAGTCCAGAAATAGCAGGTGCAGAAGATAAAATTGAAGATCCATGAATTACTTCATAATCAATTCCCATTTTAGAACATTGAACTAAAAAATCACTATGAGTAGTAGCTATTAAAGGATCACCACCAGTAATCAATGCAACATCCAACTCTTCAGCTTCTTTTAAAAATTTACTTTCTTCTTCAACCTCATTTCTAACTAAAACCTCAATTTTTTTACCAATTTGAGCTTCAATTTCATCAAAACTTGAACCAAATAATCTTGATGTAAAAAATTCTGCATAAATTTTATCAACATTCTTTAAACATTCCAAACCTTTAAGACTAATATCCTTCGCATCAAATAATCCTAATCCAACTAAATAAAACATAATATAAAATTTTAAAAACATAGTATAAAATATTTTTTAGAAAATATTATAATAATACCTAAAACAAAAATTAACATTAACGAGGTACTTAGTATGAAATCAATTAAAGTTCCATTAAAAGAATTAAATAATACAAGAAAAAAACTAATGGAAAAACAACTAATGAATATGGATTATAAAATAAAAACTCAAAACGAATATGGTTTCATACCAATAAATTCTACGGAATTTGAAAGTGAATACGAAATTGTAGATACTACCTTAGAACCAATAAAAAGATATCCTAAAAACATAACAGAATTACTTAAAAATGATTTAAGTTCTAAAGAAATAGAAGATTTGAAAACATCTTTTGATATAATTGGAGATATTGTAATTGTAGAAATTCCCCAAAATTTAGAAGATAAAAAATCAAAAATTGGACAAGCTACATTAGATTTTACTAAACGAAAATCTGTTTACATGAAAAAAAGCGCAATACATGGAACTATACGAATTAGAGATTTAGAACTTATTGCTGGTGAAAATAACCCCATAACTATTCATAAAGAACATGGAACCAGACTAAAATTAAATGTTAAAGAAGTTTACTTTTCACCAAGACTAGCTACTGAAAGAAAAAGAGTAAGTGATAGTGTAAGAGAAAATGAAAATATTTTAGATATGTTTTGTGGAATTGGACCATTTCCAATTGTAATAGCTAAAAATAATAATGTGAAAATTACCGCAGTAGACATTAATGAAAATGCAATTAAATATTTAAATGAAAATATTCGCCTAAATAAATTACATAACATTAAAACTATCTGTGGAGATATTAATGAAGTCAGTAAACATTTAAATGAAAAATTCGACAGAATTATAATGAATTTACCAGGGCTTGCTTATGAATTCCTAGATTTAGCTATGAAATTAATATCAGATAATGGAATTATAAATTATTATGAATTTTCTGATTCCTACGGACAAGGAATAGAACGTTTACAAAAAGCGGCAAAAAAAGAAAATAAAAAAATCGAGATTTTAAATACTCGTAAAGTTAAATCCAGTAGTCCTGGAATGTGGCATATTGCAATTGATGCTAAGGTAACTTCTTAGCCACATCATCAATTAACAAGTAAGTTTCAATAACCCAAATACATACAAATGCAAATATGGACAATATAAACATTAATCCATTCATAGATTGGAAATTAGGCATTATATAAGGCAATATATAAGCTGTCAAATTTAATATAAAATGCAGAAGTACAGTTGAAGCTAAACTTTTTGTTTTAATATAAATAGCTCCAAACAATAATCCCATAAAAGAGGCATAAACTATTTGAATAGCAGTACCTAACCAATCTCCACCAAATCCAGTGATAATATGTGCACCACCAAATATAAATGCAGACAATACTACTGCTTTAACTATACCCTCTTTAGAATCACCCCATTTTTTAAGCATGTTTGTAAGAATAATTCCCCTACATAAAAATTCTTCCCACAGAGCTATTGCAACACAATATATTAAACCAAATACAACACCTAAAACATTAAATGAAATAGTATAATCCAAAGTTGCTTCCAAGATTCCAGATAATTGAACTAAACTAAATAATAAAACTGGAATTCCTAATAATAATCCTTTATATGTTCCTTTTATATTCCATGGAATATCTAGATATAATCCTATTTTTTTAGCTATTAAAATCAAAATACCAAAAGCAACCAAATTATTTATTGAAGACAAAATATAATCAATTGCAGGCAAAGTAAGTACTTGTGGAGGCAATACAAAAAGTAACAAGATAGTTACTGCTCCAAATCCAAAAATTACAACAAAAGAAATAGCTAATATTATACTAAATAAAATAACATGATTTTGTGAAAAATTTTCAGAGGTAATAATATCACCTAAATTGGATCAATAATTCCATTCTCTGTTATAATACCTGTAATAAGTTCTTTTGGTATAATATCAAATGCAGGATTAATAACTTCAGTTCCTTTAGGACAAATCCGACATCCACCATAATATCTTACTTCATCACCATCTCTTTCCTCAATCTGAGTATCAAATACAGAAGCTTCTTTGTCAAAAGTTGACAATGGAGCAGCTACATAAAAAGGCACATGGAAATGATGAGCGGCTAATGCAACCATTAAAGAACCAATTTTATTTACAACTCCCCCTTTAGCTATTCTATCTGCACCAATAACAACTTTATTAATTTTATATTGAGACATTAAATAACCAGAAGCCACATCAGGAATTAATTTAACAGGAATATTTTCTTGTTGCATTTCCCAAACACTTAATCTAGCTCCTTGACCACGAGGGCGTGTTTCATCACAAATTACATCAATATTTTTTCCTTGATGAAAAGCAGAACGAATAACTCCAAGAGCAGTACCATAATCAACACAAGCTAATGCTCCAGCATTACAATGTGTCAAAATAGTATCTCCATCTTCAATTATTTCAGCACCATGCCTCCCAATAGCTAAATTAGTATCAATATCCTCTTTATACATAGTTAAAGCTTCTTCTAATGGATCATCACTATTTAAAACCCTATCTACAGCCCAAAATAAATTAATAGCAGTTGGTCTTGCTGCTTTAATTTCTCTTGCAGCATTTTCCAAATTTTCACCATGTAAATCAGCTAATGCCATACCAAAAGCAGCAGCGACACCAATTGCTGGAGCACCTCTAACAATCATGTCTTTAATAGCTACAATAACTTCCTCATAATTATTACAATAGACATAAATTAACTCATCTGGAAGTTTAGTTTGATCAATAAGCTTTAATTTATTATCTTCCCATTCGAGTGTTTTCATAATACATACCTTCTGTTAATTAGAAAGAATAAATCTTTTAAAAAAAAAAGGAAAAGCATAATTCCTTGTTAGTTTCTAATTTACTTATCAATTAAATAATTGATATTTTTAATTTTAAAATTATGCTCTTCTTCCTAATGAAATATCCATATATTGGAAATTGATTAGAGATGTAAAAATACATCTAATTATATAATATATTCAAAATATTATATAAATTTTAACATTACATTGTAGAAAATTAAAAAAAGTGTTAAAAAGTTTAATTATAAAATATTAATTTTAAAAATTAAAAAAAAGATACAAGATAAAAAAAATCTTGTATTAATTAATCATAGAATTTACCTAAAAATTCTTTCATCCTAGGATTTTCAGAAGCAAATACTTCTTCAGGAGTTCCTTTTTCAACTATAACACCATCATCCATGAAAATAATTGTATCTGCAACATTTTTAGCAAAACTCATTTCATGTGTAACAATGACCATAGTCATTTTTTCAACTGCTAAATTTTTTAATACTTTTAAAATTTCACCAGTTAATTCTGGATCAAGTGCAGATGTTGGTTCATCAAAGAATAAAATATCCGGATTCATTGCCAAAGCTCTTGCAATAGACACCCTCTGTTGTTGACCACCAGACAATTCACAAGGATAAGCATCTTCTTTATCACTTAAATCTAATTTTTTAAGTAAATCCCTTGCATCTTTATAAACATCTTCCTTATTTCTTTTTTGAACTTTAATAGGTGCATTAGTAATATTTTTCATGACTGAATGATGAGGAAATAAATTAAAATCTTGGAACACTAAACCAAATGTTCCATCAAAATCAATAACTCCACTATCTTGAGTTTCCAAATTAGTTATACATCTAAGTAATGTAGATTTACCTGAACCAGAAGGTCCAATTATACACAAAACTTCACCTTTGTTAACATCAAGAGAAATATCTTTCAATACTTCATTTTCACCAAAGCTTTTTTTAAGATTTTTAATTTCCAATAAATTCATGATATTCCTCCTAATCATAATAACTTAATTTTTCTTCAATATACTCCATTACAAATGCAACAATTACGTTGAATATATAATAAAATGCACCAGCAATAAGTAATGCTGCAATTGAAGCTTCTGAAGCAGCAATTTGTTTAGCTACTGTGAACATTTCTGGAATAGCTATTACAAATGATAAAGATGTATCTTTTACAAGAGTAATTACTTCATTTGTTATTGAAGGAAGGACTATTTTAAAGACTTGTGGTAAAATAATTATAAAAAATGTTTCTATTTTATTATAACCTAATACTTTTGCAGCTTCATATTGTCCTTTAGGAATAGCTTCAATTCCACCTCTATAAATTTCAGCAAAATATGCTGCATAATTAATTGAAAAAGCAATAATTACAGAAAACATCCTATAATCAGGTGATAATGATGCTCCAAATATATAATATGGTGCAAAAAATACTACAATTAATTGTAACATTAATGGTGTACCTCTCATAATTGAGATATACACTTTCATTAACCATCTCAAAGGTTTAAATTTACTCATTCTTCCCCAAGCTACTACAAGCCCAAGAGGAAGTGAAAACAACAATGTAAGTAAAAAAATTTCTATGGAGGTAATCATACCTCCACATAATTCAGCAATTACTGTACTTAATAACATATATTATTCGCCTTATTTCCTTATAAGTGAATCTTTAATATCATAATCACTATATTTATCAGCTATTTTATCAACAGTACCATCTTTAAACATTTCATCTAAAGTTGATTGTACTTGATCTCTTAATTCAGTGCTTCCTTCTTTAAATCCAATACCATATTGTTCTGAAGAAATATTATCATTTAATATTACAAAATCATCAGTGGCATTTTTTGAATTTATTTGATAGTGAGCAACACCTATATCTACTGCAACAGCATCACATGCACCAGATTCTAAATCCATGAATGCAGTATTATAATCAGCTACTTCAACCAAATTTCCAAAAGTATCTGCTAATGATTTTTGATCACCTTGAAGTGCAGCTAATGCAGAAGAATCTTTTTGAGTTTCTACATTTTTACCTTTTAAATCACTGAAAGAATTGATATTAGAACCATTTTTAACTACGATGACCTGTTTATTATCAAAATAAGGATCAGACCATGTGTATTGATCTTCTCTACCTTGCATTGTAAAACCATTCCAAATACAATCAATACTACCAGAATCTAATTCACTATCTTTAGCATCCCAGTCAATAGGTTGTTTAACTAAAGTCCAATTGTTTCTGTCACAGACTTCTTGTGCCATATCTAAATCAAAACCAGTGTAACTCCCATTATCATCTTTATAACCATATGGTGGAAACTCTGCATCAAATCCAACAACTAAAGTTTTATCATCATTAACTACTTTACTTTCCCCATCAAATACGCCAGAATAAGCCGCCACACCAACAATTAAAGCTAATACGACAATTATACAAGCGATAATTCCAATTTTTTTATCCATATTTTAACACCAAAATATCTATATTAAACATATCTTAAATTCTTAAATTAAGTAAAAAATCTAAGCTATGTAATAACTTTTATTTCTTTAAATATTTATTATTTTACACTACAACATGTAGAAATGAATAAAAATAGTAATAAAAAATAAGTGAAAATTAAAATTAATAATAAAAAAAGAAAAATTAGTAATGACTTTGAGGAGTCATTCCTAAATGATGGTCTTCACTTTTCTTACCAGGAATACCATAAGCATCTGCCCTACATTGAGTACATGCTCTAAACACTGGTATAATCTCTTCAACTTCTTCACGAACTTTTTCCATCATTGAACATCCAGGACGTTGATAAATTTTCATTTTATTTAATGGAATAAGTGGTAAAACATTCATTAAAGAAGCACCACGTTTTTTAACTTCTTTAGCTATCTCAACAATATGTTCATCATTCAATCCAGGAATCAAAACAGAATTAACTTTAACAACCATACCATTACTAGCTGCTTTTTCAACACCTTCTAATTGATTTTCAATTAAAATTTTAGCTGCTTCATATCCTTTATAAACTTTTCCATCATATTTAATAAATGAGTAAATATCCATTGCTATATCAGGATCAATTGCATTAATTGTAACTGTGACAGAATTTACTCCAATTTCAGCCAATCTATCTGCATATTTTGGAAGTAAAAGACCATTAGTACTCATACATTTTATTAAATCTGGATGTGTTTTAGATAATTTTTCAAAAAACTCAAAAGTTTCTTCATTAGCTAAAGAATCTCCAGGTCCTGCTACACCAACTACAGAGATTGGTCCTTCTGAAGTCACATCATTAATATGATTAATAGCATCATCAGGTTTCATTATACAGCTAGTAACTCCAGGTCTATTTTCTTCATCATTTATATTTCTAGTACAGAAATTACAATAAATATTACATTTTGGTGCAACAGGCACATGAGCCCTACCCACTTTATCATGCACTTTTTCATTAAAACATGGATGTGCTTTAGTTATGTGTGCAAATCTAGAACCATTATGTTCATTCATATAACATCACTCCCCCACTTGTAAATCATGTTTGTATATAATCGAACTATATTATAAAGTTATCTATAATCCTTTATTTAATTCTATAATATAATCATTAGCTTTTTCAATCCAAGCATCTTTAATTAATTCATCAGTAGCTACTACGGCCACAATATCCCCAACAGAAACATCTTTAATTATTTTAAATCCTTCTGGCAAAATTCTAAAAATTGCATCATAAACTCTTCTTTGAAGGTTAGAATGAGGATCATCTACAACCAAATCTTCCAAATCCATTTGATTACCTTCAAGATCAATATTATATCTAGTTGGTTGATAAAGTTCATCTCTAGAATATTTTTTCCAAAGCTGTTTTAAAATATTCGGAAGATAATTTTCATTTTCAACAAAAATTTTAGTAACATTATTAACTTTATCATAATTAAAGGTAGCCACATCACTGAATTTGATAACTCCTGAAGTTTTTTTCATTTTAATAGCTAAAATAAAAACTGCTTCATCAGGATTAGCAAAAGCTTTTAAATCATCAACAGCAGGACCAAGAACCAAATCTTGGAAAATTTGCTTAATAATCATTTCATAAACTTCTGCACCTTTTTCATCATAGCATTCAACTAACATCAAACCAACTCTAAGCTATTTATTATCTTGCCTATGACCCATTCCAGATACTAAAAGAGCAGCACCTACTGCACCAATATGCTGAGAATATGGAGGTACAATAACATCAATACCACCTAACATATCACTAACTGCTTCAACAAGACCAGAAATTAATGATGTTCCTCCTACTTGTATAAGTGGTTCTCTTAAATCAATTTCCTGAAGTTGTTGTTCATAAACTTGTTCAGCTACAGAATGGCAAGTTGCAGCAGCTGCATCAGCTTTAGAACCTCCAGCAGCAAGAGTAGTAACTAAATCCTGAATACCAAATACAATACAATAACTATTAAGTAATGCCTTTTTATAGTCTCCTTGTAAAGCAAGAGGACCTAATTCTTCAATAGAAACATCTAAACGACGAGATGCCATGTCTAAAAATCTTCCAGATGCTCCTGCACATATACCACCCATAGTAAAATTATCAGGAATACCATTATTAACAGTGATTACTTTATTATCCATACCACCAATATCTAATACAGTAGCTTCACCTCTTTGATGATCTGCCAAATACACAGCACCTTTTGCATTAACAGACAATTCTTCTTGAACTAATTCGGCATTTAATTGTTTACCAATATTAATACGACCATAACCAGTAGTACCAATTCCATCAACATCATCAAGAGTATACTCAGTATTAGCAAAAGCCTCTTCAACACCTTTATAAACAGAACCCATAATATCTTTTGTTTCTGTCCAACCAGTACCAATAACTTTATTATTTTCCATAGCTACAACTTTTGTAGTTGTTGAACCAGAATCAATACCTAAAGTAAGACCTTCTTGTTTTTCACGAGCAAGAATACTTCTACGAGTTACAGTAGTAGCTAATGCTTCCATACGAATAAATAATTCATCAGCTTTTGTTCTTTCAGTAAATGAATAAGTAACTACAGGAATACGAGTATTATCTTGTAAAAATTTACGTACAGCATTTCTTACAAGAGCTCCTTCTGCACATCTAAAACAAGAAGCAATAAATACTGCATCAGGTTTACACCTTCCTTCAACAATAGCCATAGCTCTTGCAATCATCAATTTTAAACTTGAACTTTGAGCAGAAAATCCAAATTTTACATAAGACTCATCAATATAATCCAAATCTATTTCTGGAAGAATAATTTCTGCACCAAATGTATTAGCTGCTTTTTCAATTTCTTTTTGAATTCCACTATATTCTGTTCCACATGAAACTAAAGCAATTTTAACCATAATTATTCCTCCTTAAGAGAATCTAAAAATTCATTAATTTGATTTACCATTAAAAATGTACCATCCCTACTTTTAGGATATGTTACTTCAAGTATAGGAATATCCCTTTGCCTAAGTAAGAATATTGATAATTCATTTGTTCTAGCACATCCTACACAACCAAAACCAAATGGTGCACCATCAACAATAATCGCAGCCTCAGCTTCATCTATTAATGGTCCAATAATGGACATTCTTCCACGAACCCCTGAAGGAACTTCAATAGCTGCATATTTAAGTCCTTTAATTGGATCTTCTTCAGTAATATTCATTGGAGGAGAATCAATCTCAGGATCTTTAATTTTTTGTCTTATTTGTTTTTGAAGAACTAATGGAACATGTCCTTTTCTTTCAATTAAATCTGCTAAGATTAATGAATTTGGAGGATAAATAGCTACTTTCACCATATTTTCACCTATCATTATTTTCTAAACACTCATTCATAATTTTTCTAAATTCATCAACATCAATTGGTTTTTCAATTTTAACTTCAACATCCTGAGGATTTTCCAAAGCATCAGCCACATCACCAAGCAATCGATATTCTTTTTCCATTTGATGAAAACCTTCCCTTGGTCCAAATCTATGACCTCTACATCTTCTAGGATCCCCTGGAGCAAAACCTCTTTCTTTTGTAAAAATATGATTTGGATCCAATTTTCTTATTTCACTAATTGCATCATAAACATCATTTGTTTTTCCACTTATCATAGACCCATAACATGTATTTTTTATTGTAAGTGGTAAATCCAACATATGTAATTCGTTGACAATTTCACTTTCACTAACATGCGCTCCAGGAGCAATTATAATCATACGTGTGATCACATCAGGATCCCAATCTTCATTAGACAAATCTGGACTAATCGTTAGATTCCTTAACATACACTACATCCCCATCTTTATATTTTTCAAGTTCAGAATAATCAGAAATAACTTTACCAACAATATTAGTTGCTTTAAATCCTTCAGCAGTTGGCCCAAATTCTTTATTGTCCTCAAACCTTACTCCAATCAACCCTACATTTTTCGCAGACATGTTAGTTACTCCAATTTCACATTTTTCCACAACATCTGTAGGATTATTTTCTGGAACAAGCCCCTTAGAAGCATTTGAATCCCCTTCAAATATAAGAATATGCATTCCAGGTACTGAAAAATGAACATTCAATTTACCAATAGGCTCTTCTAAAAGACCAGACAACAATTTAAAGTATTTAACTGTTCTAGGAGCATTATCTGTGAATTTAACTTCACATAAATTATCTTTAGGAATAGCTTTAGTTACAACCTTTCCCTCATTTAAAATATCAATTGTATACTTAGGATTTTGTTCTACAATTAAAGCATCCTCACTATTTACTCCTTCTTTAATATGTTCAATACCTAAATTAGCTAAAATATCTTCAACTTCATTTTGACTATGGCCAAGTAACATTAATCTATCTTGTTGAGATTTAATAGTTATAAAATCGCCTTGTTTAGCTATATCAATAATCTCCATACCTTTAGTAATTTTGCCTACAGTAGTATGATTTGGACTCAATACTCTATTTTCTCTATAAATATATAATTTTCCAACACCTACACCACTATTTCTTACAGTTATAGTGCCTCTAGTTCGTGGAGTAATATTTTCTTTAGGTTTATTTATACCTTTTAATTCATAGAATCCTAAAAAAGATTCAGACTCAAAATCAACTTTAATTTTATTATTTTTAATAACTGAAAAGAAATGTTCAACAGAAACTGGAGAATCATTATCCACATCTACTGAAACATAAGTAAACAATTCATTTCCTTCTTCCAAAACTGTTTCTAAATCATATATTACTGAACTATCCGTAGTTGTACTTCTCTCAATAATTGGTTCAATAGATATTACTTCATCAGCATCAGACAATAAATTTAAAGTTTTTTTACCTCCAATAATTTTTGCAAATATTCCTTTATTAAATGGAGGCACACCATAAACATTAGTAGTATTCTCTTTAATAAGAATTAAATGAGTAGACTCATTACTGAAACTAGATAAACTTAAAACAACATCTCCTTCATAATAATTATATTCTTCAGAAGTAGGTTTTAAATCTGTGATAATAGGGCCAATAGCTACTTCATTTGAAGTTGACCATCTCACAGATAATTTTTCAAAATATTTATATTGATTTTTCCAAACATCAACTAATGGTTGTGCATTTTCAACATTAAGAAGTTCTAAAATAACAGAACCTTGAGTTGTTTTAATTTTAAATTTAGTAATGTTTTTTTCAAGCTCCTTTTTACCCTTAATCAAACATACAATACTTCCGGGAGTGTATGGAGCATTAGATTCATCAATAACTTTCTGAATTGTAGAACCTTCTGCCACATCCATTTCTTCCCCGTTGACTCTTATTAACATATAACTCTCCCACCAAGAATTTTAATTAATATATAATTATTTAAATCTTACAAGTAATATTTATTCTTTAGGTTTAAAAACAGGATTTAATTTCTGATTAAATACTTCTAATTTTTCACCATCATTATTAATTAAGTACAATGAATAATCATCAGTAACTTCACCAACAACATTAGATTCAATAGAATATTTTTTCAAATAATTTTTAATAAATTCACAATTATCATCATTGGCAGTAAATACAAAACCAGAACCAGGATATGATTTTAACCAATTTTCCCAACTAACTTCGTCATTTTTTGGAATGTCTACTAAATTTACTATCGCTCCTTTACCTGAAGTTTCAAGTAACATCTCCAAAGTCCCTAAAATACCCGGATTACTAATATCTTTTCCAGATTTAATATAATCTTCTTCAGCTAAATATTGAACAGCAGTAATTTGATCTTGAACTAATTGTTTATCCTTATCATAAGTAGTATCCCAATTTAATGCAAACATTTCATGAGGTTTACCATCTAAATCAATAGCAACAATTATTTTATCACCAACTTCTGCTCCAAAACTAGTGATTAATTTATCCTTTTTTGCAATTCCTACAATAGCCACACCCAAAGAGTCAACTTCACCATCAGGATGTAAATGACCGCCAACCATAGGCACACCAAACTTCAAACAACCATCTTTAATTCCAGCCAATAAATCCTCATAAATCCCATCATGTTTTATAGACATTATATTAACCATAGCTAATGGTTTTCCACCCATAGCTGCAATATCATTTACATTAACAAGAACTGAACAATATCCTGCCCAATAAGGATTAACATCCATTATTTGACCCCATATACCATCAGCAGCGACTAAAACTACTTGATTATTTCCAATATCAATAGCTGAAGCATCATCCCCAATGTCAATTACAACATCTCCAGAAACATTATAAGATTCAGTTAAAAGAGACGTTACAGTATCAATAGAAGATTTACGAGTTACTCCTTCAAATTCTTGAATTGCATTTACAAGGTTTTTAAAATCTGAAATAAAAACACCTACCTACTTTCTTTTTTAGATATTTATAATATTATATTTACAATTTAAAAGCTTTGTTATTTTAATAATCTCTTTTTTAATTTCATCAATATTTTTAGAATTTTTAGATTTAATTAAAACTCGTTTATTGTTAAAAATTAATTCAAATATCTTTTGACCAATAATATCCCCAAAACCATTTTCAAATTCAAAAATTATTGAATTTTTAGATTTAAAAGCATTTTCAACAATCTTATCCAAATCTCCATTAGTAATGCCAATAATAGGAACTTTAAATCTATATAAAATATCAGAAGCCATTACTGTAACATCATTTCCCACAGTAATTACTAAATCCATGTTTTTAAATTGATGAACATCATCCATAGCACTGTCCAAAAAACCTACTTTAAACCTGTCTTGAGATACTTTTTTTTCTAAAATTCTGGGAACCGCTTTAGATTTTCTTAAAAGACCTGTTTTTATAATTGCATTTTCCAAATCGATTTTTCCTAATTTTTCAACACCCTGTTTTTTTATAGTTCCCCCAATAATATCAACAATATACCCTTCTTTAGCTATCAAAACAAGTTCATCACTATCAGATTTACCAATAATAATACCATTGACCATTATATTTTCACTAGGGCTTACTCCATGAACAATTCTTTGAACGTTACCATCACTTACCTCATCATTTTTAAAATGATTAATATAAACTTCTTCAGGAGTAACAATGTTTAAATTTAATTTAGAAGCTAAATCACTGATAAGATGTTTAGTATTACCATTCCATGAAATTATACTACCATTATCTTCCCCCGGCCTTTCAATTTGAATTATAGGAATATTATTATCATCTACTTTTGATAAATAGTGATTATAAACTTTATAACCAAAAACTTGACCAGTTACATGAGATTTTCCATAATTTACTAAAAATATAACATCCACATTTAAATCATGAAATAATTTTAAAGAATCACTTGGAACTAATTTTTTAGATATATCAATAACATCTTCTAAAGAATTATCAATAACTGCAGTTCTGCCCATAGTTCCACCTAATCTAGCTGAAACATCACCATAATCAGATAACAAATTAATTAATTTTAAAGCCCAACCAGAATCAATAATATTAGGACCATGAACCACCACACCAATTTTCATAAACACACCAAGCTATAATTTTATTCTTTTTTTAAATACCTTAGATCCACAAATATCACAGTCATCAAAAGGATAATTTTCATCAAATTCCTTTTTACAACCTTCACAAACTTTTTTCCAATTGTAAATTCCTTTAATCCCTTCAGTTATAATTCCAGAATATGGAACATCAATAATTTTTAAAGTATTCTGTATGGTATAATCATCACTCATAACTTTAACATTCTTACCTTCTTCTTTAAGCATCAATGCCAAAGCAATCAACTTTTTATCAGGAATTGAAAGACGTAAAATATCTCCTGATTCAGATATGATTTTATCAACATCACCAATATACTTCTTATCAACATCCTGAATAATTAATTTACCTTCATCAATAGCCATATCTAATGTTAATTTTGACTCAAAATCCTTAACTTCTTCAGTGATTTCTGGAACAGTATAATTATTATCACATTCAAGGGCAAAACCATTGATAAAAGCAGATGCATCTAAAACAAAATAAATCTCCATGAATCTTATTATGATTTTAAAAAGTTATAAATATTATCAAATCAATTCATGATAGAACCAAGGTATTACCTAATTAACAAAGTAATAACCATAATACATTAAGTCTACACAAAATACTTAAAAAAAATTTAAAAAGAACATGAGTGTTCAGAAAAATCATTACAGAATTTGAGGGAAATTGAGAACAAATTGGAGGGAAATTTGATAGAAATTTGAAAAATCTATATAAATCCGTACAAGAAATTTGATAATATACAAAGAATTGTGTAAAAATTGAAAATTGAAGCACAAAACTAATACAAAAGGAGACAAAAATGATGTCAATAAAAAATATAAATCAAAACATACAATTTTTAACAAAATCTGGAATACGACTCCATATATTAAACATATTAACTAAAAATCCCCAAAGTATAAAAGAACTAGTTAACACAACACAGATAACATATAGTACTTTATCAAGTAACTTAAACAAATTACAACATGAAAACTATATACAAAAGATAAAAAACAAATATTATTTAACTCAAACAACAAAAATATACTTAGATACAATACTTGAGTTTAAAAATACAATAAATTTAATAAATAAATTTGATGAATTTTGGGACAAACATGATATAAAACAAATTAATTTAGATTCATTGAAAAATATAACTAGTTTAAATGATTCTCAATTAATTAAAACAACCCCAATCGATATTTATAAAACCCACAACATAATTAAAAACCAATTATTAATATCCAATAACATTAAAGCAATATTACCTTATTTACATCCAGATTATCCTGTAATTATTGAACAGGTATTACTAAAAGGAGGTAATGTAGAATTAATCATAAATAGTGAAATTTTTAATAGTTTGATGGAAAATATTGAATCTAAAATTAGAAAAAAGAGTATAAAAAACGGATGCTTGAAAGTACATGAGATAAAAGATAATTTAAATTTATATTTAATATTATCTGACAAAAATACCAATCTTGGACTCTTTAAAAATGATGGTAGTTTTGATCAAAATAGACTTTTAACATCAACGAATCAACAAGCCATAAACTGGGCTAATAATCTTTTCGAAAACATTAAAGACAATTGGTGATATTATGGCAACAACTATAAAGAATAATTTAAAAGAGGAATATAACGGAATTAAATATATCTTAACTTCAACTATGCGTACAAAATTACTATTAAGCATATATGAAAATTCAAAAAACTTAGATGATTTGAGAAACGAGCTAAATAAACCATCAGCAACTATACTTCATGGTTTAAAAGAATTGGAAAATTTGAATTTTGTTAAAAAAGTTCAAAAACAGTACCAATTAACATCAAATGGTTATTTACTAACTACAAATATGATTAAATTAATTGATAACTGGTATGCAACTAACAAAAATGAAAATTTCTGGAATACACATGATTTAACAACTATTCCTAAGGAAAATCTTAAAAATATTTATCTTCTAAAAAATGCTAATTGTATCTCTTCAACAACAAGTAACCTATCAAAAGCATATAACAGTTATACTGAACTAATTGCAAATTCAAATGAACTAAAAATAATACTACCTATTTTTTCGGAAAATCATTTAACACAGATAGTCCAATTAATAGAAAATCAAACACTGCATAATCTTGAATTAATCATCAACCAAGACATTTTACCATTAATTCGTGGAAATCCATTATTTAAAAAATGGTTAATTAATAATGAAAATGTGAAAATAATTAGTCTAAAAATCCCTTTAAAAACCTTTTTAACAATAAATAATGAATTTATTTCACTTACCTTATTTTTTAAAGATGGACACTACGATGACTCACAAATCTTAATTGATAAAACTCAAGATGGATTAAAGTGGGGAAACTTATTATACCATCACACTAAAGAGTGGAGATGGAATCAATGACAATAAAAAGATTGTTAGATCAAATATTTCTACAAAGAAAAGGTGGAAAAACTTCTGCAAAAATCGTGGATTTATTGCTTGTACGCCCATATAATGGGAGTCAAATAGCTAGAATTATAAAAATGGATTACAACACTATTGAATATCATTTAGATATCCTATGTGAAAGTAAATTAGTAATGTGTGAATCAGATAGCTATGGATCCTTATATTATCCTACAGATTTACTACTAAATAATCACGAAGAATACGAAAAAATAAAAGAGATGATAACAATAACTACATAATAAAGGGGAAAAATATGAGAAGTGAAACAACTGAAAAACATAAAAAATTATCATCTAATGACATTACTTGTGGTATAATAACATTAAGTGATACTATCACTACAAATGAAGATGATTTATCTGGACAATATCTTGCAAATGAACTATCAAAAAGATACCAGCTAAAATCTAAAATAATAATACCTGATGAAAAAAAAGCACTAATTGAAAGTATCGAAAAAATGATTGAAAATAATATTGAGGTTATATTAACAACTGGAGGTACTGGACTAGACAGCAGAGATATAACTGTTGAAACAGTAGAAAGTATCTTTGATAAAAAAATTGAAGGATTTGGTGAAATTTTTAGACATCAATCTTTTTTAGAAATTGGTTCAGGAGCACTCATTTCTAGAGCTACAGCAGGAGTATATAAAAAAACAGTCATATTTTCTATGCCTGGCTCCCCCAATGCAGTTAAAACTGCATTAAATATAATAATTGATGAATTTCCCCATTTGGTATTTCATGCACAAAAATAAAAAAAAAAGATGAACTTAATTGTTCATCATCTTTTTTTAAAGTTAAAAAAAATCGTCAACAGTTATTAAAGGTTCTAATTTGATTCCTTCTTTATCAAAAGCTTCAATAGCTCCTTCCTGCCTATCCACAACAACAAAAGCTCGTTTTACATTTCCTCCATTGTCCTGAATTCCATGAATAGCTTTAAGTAATGATCCACCAGTAGTTGTAACATCCTCTACAACAATAACATCATCACCTTTATTCAATTCACCTTCAATAAGTTTAGAGGTCCCATAACCTTTTTTTTCTTTTCTAATCATCAATAAAGGAATTTTAGATTCAAGTGAAACTGCAGTAGCTATAGGAACTGCGCCAAGTGCTGGACCTGCCACTTTATCAATATTATCTTCAACAATAGATTCTGTGATTAAATTAGCTATTGTTGATAATATTTCAGGATCAGTAATAGCTTTTTTCATATTTATATAATAATCACTTTTTTTACCAGAAGATAATTTAAAATCCCCTTTTAAGAAAACACCGTTTTCTTTTAATAAATTAATTAAATATTCTTTAGTAATCATTAAAATAACCAATATATTTAAATATCATCATCATTTTTAAGTAAAACCTTATCTCCCATAACTTTCACAAGTTCTGTAGGGACAACATTTTCTCCACTTGATTTAATTTGATCAGCAAATCCTGTTTTTTTAATGACCAAATCAGTTACTTCAAAAGTATCTTTATCCATAACAACATCTATAACTTTACCAATTAAATTAGCACCACCATCAAGTACTTCTTTATTAATTAAATCTTCTTTAATTCTCATGATAATCACCATTAAATTTAATATGTTTTATTATAGTATTCTGATGTATATTAAAGTTTTGTAGAATTTATCTAATCAGAAAACATTCCAATGAAACTTTCATTATTATTAATTAATAAAATAAGAGATTAACTATCAAAAAGACAAATATTTTATAAAATTTTTTCCATTCCTGTCTTTTGAATTTTCATACCAACATGTTTATAAAACTCCATTGCCTCATCATTACCTTCCCAAACATTTAAAGTTACATTATAACATCCAATACCTTTTGCATAGTTTAAAACATGATTATACAATGCAGTTCCAATACCTTTACCCCTACAGTCTTGATTAACACATAAATCATCAATATATAAATTTTTATAATTAGATGAATTATCAAAATGATTAAATATAATACAAAAAGCATAACCCACTATTTTATCATCCTCTTCAAAAACAAAAATAGGTGTTTCATCTTTTTGAGTAATAATTTTTTCTAATTCATCAGCACCATATTTTTTACCTCCAACTTTAAATAAATCTGGACGCAAATCAGCATGAATCTCCTGAACTTGAAAAAGCAGTTTATTAATTTCAATAATATCATTTACATTTGCTAATCTTATCATGTAAATATTATTAATATCTAGTATTATAAAAAATTAACTTAAAAATTTATCAATCCAAAAATTTAAAATCTTCAAGATATAATAATCCTCGCAATCATTATTTAAAATATTTTTAGCCAAATTATAAGCTGTTTTTTTATTAATTAATCCATTTTCAACTTCATCAATTAAATTTAAAATAGAAGAAGTTAATGCTACATTATTTTGTTTTCTTGCAGATATTTGTAAAGACTTTATAAAATTTTCTTTATCTTCATCTAAATTATCATAAAATTCATTAATATCTAATTTATACCTTGTTAATCTAGCTAAAACATTACACTGAGATTTATTTGTAATCCAAACTTGTCTTTTAATAGCTTCTGTTACTGATTCAATAACACAATTAGCTATTAATTCTCCAAGTTTTGAATGTTTTCCTGCATTAGATAAAACATTATCTGATCCAATATTTGAAAAAATAGCTACGCCATCAGTTCCTGTTCCTGTTGCAAACCCATTTGAAAATTGGCTTGGAATTCTTAAATTATTTAAAGCTACAGCCTTTGCTTCAGTAGCCGTCATTAAGCCAATACCTAATGTCCCCGGCTCTAAAGAAACATTAGTTAAAATAATACTATTAATCGTTCCCACATCAAAATGAAATTTAGCATTTTCTTCATAATAACTTGCAGGGTCTCCTGCTCTTGAGGCATTTACTCTTACACCAGCAGTAGTTATTACACTAACTTCTAAGTTTTTATAGTATTTTGTAACAACACATGCATTTTCCATTTTAGCAGAAGTTAAAAGTCCTGTTGTATACTTATAATCAATTTCCAAAACACCACAATGTTTAAGTAAATATTCATAAACACTATGATTTTCTAAAAAATTAATATTCTCCTGAGATAAATAATGATTGAAAACTGATTTAAAGTCAGAACTATATCCTCCATTTAAATCAGAGGTTGAAATTCCATTTCTACAAACTCCAAAATCAACTACTATAGAATCTTTATAGATATATGCTCTATCCCCAGTTGAATTTTTAAAAATAAGTTTTTTAGTTTGCAAAACAATACCTTAAAAAATAAAAAGAAAAAAAGAAATTAAATAATTTCTTTTAAAATTACATCATTGGAGGCATTCCACCCATAGCAGCAGGATCCATACCGCCCATGTCAGCGTCACCTTTACCACTAGATGCAATTACATCATCAATTCTTAAAATCATTTCAGCTGCTTCAGAAGCAGATTGGATAGCTTGTTTTTTGACACGTTTAGGTTCAATTACACCAGCTTCTTTCATGTCTGCTACTTTACCAGTGAATACATCTAATCCCATTACAGAACTATCTTCATGAGCAGCTCTTAAATCTACTAATGAATCAATACTGTCTAAACCTGCATTTTCAGCTAAAGTTTTAGGAACTATTTCTAATGCTTCTGCAAATGCATTTACAGCTAATTGTTCTCTTCCACTGATAGAATCAGCATAATCTTTGAGTTTTTTAGCCATTGCAATTTCAGGAGCTCCTCCACCAGCTACAACTTTATCATCTTCTACAGTAGCTGCTACAACACCAATTGCATCTTCAATTGCCCTTACAATTTCATCAACAATATGTTTGGTACTTCCTCTTACGAATAAAGTTACAGATTTAGCTACACTGCATTCTTCAACAAAGATCATTTCTTCGCCAGATACTTTTCTTTCTTCTACAATACCTGCTTCACCTAAGTCGTCAGCAGTTAAATCTTCTAAATTGGTTACTACACTAGCACCAGTAGCTCTAGCTAATTTTTCAATGTCAGATTTTTTAACTCTTCTTACAGCTAAAATACCTGCTTTAGATAAGTAATGTTGTGCTAAATCATCAATACCTTTTTGTGCGAATAATACATTAGCACCAGATTCAGCTACTTTATCCACCATATCTTTAACCATTTTTTCTTCTTGTTCAATGAAAGCTTGCATTTGAGCAGGATCAGTTATTCTGATTTCTGCATCAACTTCAGTTTCTTTTACTTCAAGAGGAGAGTTAACTAATGCAATTTTTGCATCTTTAACTTCAGAAGGCATACCTGGATGTACTCTTTCTTTATCCACAATTACTCCTTCAACTAATGTAGAATCTTCTACAACAGCACCATCTTTTTTCTCGATTTTGATGTTGTCAGTGTCAACTACACCATCTTCAGCTACTTTTTGAACTGCATCTACGATTAATTTTGCTAATGGTTCACGTGCTGCTTCAGTTCCTTTACCAGTCATAGCAGTCATAGCTACTTTCATTAAAGTTTCTTCATCAACTGAATCAATTGCAATTTCATCTAAGATTTCTTGTGCTTTTTCAGCTGCTTGCCTGTATCCCATAGCAATAATAGTTGGGTGAATATCTTGATCTAATAAAGATTCAGATTTTTTCAATAATTCTCCAGCAATAATTACTGCAGTAGTAGTTCCATCTCCAACTTCATCTTCTTGGGTTTTAGCTACTTCCACTAACATTTTAGCTGCAGGATGTTCGATATCCATTTCTTTTAAGATTGTAACACCATCATTGGTTACAACGATATCTCCAAGTCCATCAACTAACATTTTATCCATTCCTTTTGGACCTAATGTTGTTCTTACAGTTTCAGCAAGGACTTTTCCTGCTAAAATATTGTTTCTTTGAGCATCTCTTCCGACAGACCTGTTTGTTCCTTCAGGTAAAATAAAAATTGGTTGTCCACCTTGTGCCATTATAATCACCTTTTAAAATTAATTTATTATAGAACAGTTTTAAATATCAACATGAAAAATAATTATATTGTTGAATAACCCTTCTACCATATACTGAGTTTAAGGTTATATAAATACTTATCGGTTGTGAAAAAATGGAATATATTGATCTTACACACAAAATAGAAAATAACCTTCAAGAATACCCTGGAGATCCCAAAACAAATCTCGAATATTTTAAGAAAGCTGATGAAAATGATAGTTGCACATTATTAAAATTAGAAACTGGACTTCATACAGGAACTCATATGGATTCTCCATTCCATTATATCCCAAATGGTAAAAAGATATCTCAACTACCCTTAGAAAATTTTATTGGGAAAGCTAGTGTAAATTATGTGAAAAGTAAAAGTAAAGAAATTTTAGTTAAAAATTGTAATTTAAAAAACACAACTGAAAAAATAGCTATAATAATCACAGGATGGGGAAAGTATTATGGTAGTGATAAATATTTTTATAATAATCCTTATATCTCCAATGAACTAGCTGAATTAATCATAGAAAAAAATATTAAAGGAATAGCTATAGATACATGTTCTGTAGATAAATATGGTGAAAATACAATTCATAAAAAATTACTTAAAAATAACATATGGATTGTTGAAAATATTAAAAATTCAAATAAAATAAATAAAAATAGTTATGATTCAATTTTCATCCCATTGAACATTGATGCAGAAGCATCACCTATAAGAGCAATTCTAAAAAAAGATTAAAAAAAAGAAACTATTTATCAAATCGTTTCTTCTCTAATTTAAAAGGTGGAATCTTTTCCATAGTTTCATAAGCTTCCTGTTCCTCTTGAAGTTCATTAAAGAAGTTATTAATTTCTTCCAAACGTTTTATCTTATCTTCTTTAGAATCAAGTTCTTTTTGAAGATTAATATAATCCTCTTTAGAAACTGTAGATTTCTTTAAAAGAGATAAATCTTTTTGAAGATTAATATAATTATCTTTAGATATTGTAGATTCCTTTAAAAAAGATATTTCATTTTCTTTAGAATTAATTTCTTCTTCTTTTTCATGCAATTCATTATTTTTATACTGAAGTTCTCTTTCAAGAGCAGAAATCCTATTTTCAAATTCAGAATTATTTTCTAATTTAATAAGCTGTATCTTATAATCATCAATAGTTCTTGAAAGTGAATTAATTTTAGCATCCTTTTCAGCAATATTCTTAAAAGATTCATTTAATCTTTCATTAACTTCAGCAAGTTCTTTTTTCTTATAATCCTTTAATTGTTCTGCAAAATAAGTCTTAATTTCATCAAGAGAATTATTTACATAATCCAACTCATAAATCCTATCTTCTTGGTTTTTAATTAAAGCATCTTTTTCTTCCACTTGCTTTTTTAAAAGATTAATTTCATCTTCTGCTTTAAATTTAATAAGTGAAACTTCTTTTTCTTTATTAACAATATGGTTTTCAAGTTCCTGGATTTTTTGAGGAGTTGTATCTCTAGCTTTAGCTACTTCTAACTCTGTTAAATCTAATTTAAGTTTATTGAGCTCCAACAAACAATTACGAATTAAACTTTGTAAAGTTTCGTTTTCAATACCAGTATCTAATTCCATATTATCCCATAATTTTAAAAAAAAATCTTTATCCCAATTATAATTGAAATTCAAATTATAATATAATTAATAAAGTATTATGAAATTAATAGTATTTAAATTAAACCCTTAAAATCATCAAAAATTAAAATCAAAACTAAATAAAGAAAATATTAAAAATAAGAAAAATAAAAAGGACAAAATTAAAGTATCCTCTCATTAATCAATTCAGCATTTAACACAGAAGCTCCAGCAGCTCCACGAATAGTATTATGACCAACTAATACATACTTAAAACTATTATCAAATGCTTGATCTTTTCTTAATCTTCCAACAGAAACTGACATTCCATTACCTGCATTTCTATCCATTCTTGGTTGTGGACGATCAATTTCTTCTTTAACAATGACTGGATTATCAGGTGCTGAGAAAAGATCTAATTTTTGAGGTAATGCCTTAAAATTAGCCATTTTATCTTTGATATCATTAATATCAAAATCATCATCTAATTCAACAAATACTGCTTCAGTATGTCCATCAATAACTGGAACCCTATGACATGAAGCACTTAATTTAAAATCGGCTTTAGAAACTGTTTCTCCATCATAATTACCTAAAAGATGTAATGTTTCACTTTCCATTTTTTCTTCTTCATTACCAATATATGGAACAAGATTATCAACAATAGCCATGGAAGGTACTCCATCATAACCTGCTCCAGACACTGCTTGCATTGTTGAGACTCTAATTGCATCAACATTAAAATTATCAACAATAGGTTTCAATGACAATGTTAAAGCAATAGTTGAACAATTAGGATTAGTAACAATGAATCCATCCCAATTATTTTCTTTTTGCTGAGCATCAATCATATCCAAATATTCTGGATTAACTTCAGGAATAACTAACGGAATATTTTTCTTCATCCTATGTGCACTTGCATTACTTGCAACTACATAATCTTGTGCAAACTCTTTTTCAACTTTAGCTGCAAATTCTGTTGGTAATGATGAAAATACAATATCAACATCATTATCCATTGCTTCAGCATCAGTTTCTTTAACAATAATATCTTTAACAGAGTTTGGCATTTCACTATCAAGATACCATGTAGTAGCATCTTCATATCTTTTACCTGCTGATCTTGAAGAAGCAGCTAGTGCAGTAATTTCAAAATCTGGATGATTATCGAGTAATTGGATAAATCTTTGACCAACCATTCCAGTTGCACCAAGTATACCAACATTTACCATAAAAACACCTATTCTAATCCTAAGACATCATTCATATTGCTAACAACACCCTCTTTAGCATCAGGAATATATCTAATAGCTCTAATTACACCTGCAATAAAAACTTCTCTAGTATGAGCTCTATGTGTGAATTCTATTCTTTCACCATCGCCAATGAACATTACAGTATGGTCTCCAACAATATCTCCACCACGAATAGCATGCACACCAATTTCTTCTTTAGTTCTTTTACCAACCATTCCTTTTCTTCCGAAAACACCTACTTCTTCAGGATTACGGTCAAGTTCATTAGCTATTACTTCAAATGCAGTCATTGCAGTTCCAGATGGAGCATCCTTTTTTTGATTATGATGTGCTTCGATAATTTCAATGTCAAAATCATTTAAAACTGAAGTTAATTTCTTTAAAGTATTGAAAAATACATTAACTCCAATAGACATGTTAGAAGATATAACTGCTTTAACATTATTTTCTTCCACATTTTTAATGTTTCCAGCCATTTGTTCGTCACTAAAACCAGTAGTTCCCACCACAACATTTACACCACAAGAAGTAGCTATTTTAATTGTTTCAACAGCTGCATGAGCTATAGTAAAATCAACTAAAACATCTGCTTTAGATTTTTTTAAAGTTTCTTCTAATTTTTCAGCACCAACAATATTAACACCCAATTCGCCAATACCTGCTTGAACACCTGCATCAACACCTTCTAAAGGAGTATTAGGTATTTCAATAGCTGCTACTACTTCCATGTCATCTTGCTGTGTTATTTTTTTAATAATTCCAGAGCCCATTCTTCCAGCTGCTCCAGTTACTGCTACTTTAATCATATTATAACCAACTTAAATTAAATCTGCTTCTTTTAAAGCTTTTTTGAGAATTTCAACATTTTCATTTTTCATATCTGCTAATGGTGCTCTAAGAGGTCCAGAAGGAAGACCCATTATATTCATTGCAGTTTTTGCAGGCACAGGATTACTTTCAATGAAAAGAGCTTTTATTAAATCAATCATTTCATAGTGAAGCTCTTGAGCCCTAGTAAAATCATCATTTAATATACTGTCAACCATTAAAACCATTCTTTTAGGATCTACATTAGCTGATGCACTAATCACACCAGTTCCTCCCAATGCCATGATTGGTAAAGTTAACCCATCTTCTCCAGAAAGAATATTGAAATCTTCTTCAAGTCCTTCTTTTGTAAGAGCTTTGTATATTCCAGATACTTTATCCACACTTCCACTAGCTTCTTTAACAGCATCAATATTATCAATTTTAGCTAATTCAACAATAGTTTCAACACTCATATCAATTCCAGTACGAGATGGAACATTATATGCAATAACTGGAATATCAGTTGCATCACTAATAGCTTGATAATGTTTAATCAATGCATGTTGCTGTGGTTTATTATAGTAAGGAGTAATTACTAAAGTTGCATCTGCACCTAATTCTTCAGCAGATTTATTTAACTCAATAGCTTCATGTGTAGAATTACTACCTGCCCCAGCAATTGTTTCAACTCTACCATCAACTTCATCAATTAAAATTTCAATTACTTGTTTATGTTCCTCATGAGTTAATGTTGCTGATTCACCAGAAGTTCCAGCACCAACCAACCCAGTTACACCATTATTAATTAAATAATTAATATTGGATCTAAATCCTTCTTCATCAATTTTTCCATCATCTGTAAATGGAGTTATCATTGCAACATATGTACCTTCAAAATTCATTGTAAAACCTCTTTAATTAATTCAAGCGCTTTTTCACCATCTTCCCAATCGACAAATAATACTACAGCAGTTTGAGATGAAGATATCTCAACAATATTAATATTGTTTTTTCTAAGTGGATTAGTAATATTAGAAATAATGCCAGGTTCATCAATAAACTCCGGACTAACTACAGTAATCATAGCTGTATCATCACCAAGAGATAATGAACTTAAAATATCATCATCAACCACCCAACTATGTAATAAATGATATGCTTTATCAGAATCTTTCTTTTCTACAAAAGTAGTTATAGAATTCTGTCCTGCTGAAATGCCAAATATATTAATCCCATCTTCTGCAAGGCATGAAGTTAAACTTGCTAAAAGACCTACTTTCTTGAGCATCTCTTCCCCAACAATAGCAATGACAGAAATAGGATTTTTGTATAAAGATACTGTCTTTAACATGTCTCCTTCAAAAGGACCAGTTATTTTTGTACCTTTAGCACTTAAATCACCATTATTGAAGTTGATAATTTTAGCACTTATTAGTGGGTCTTTATATTTTAAAGCATGTGGATGTAAAACTTGTGCTCCATGAGTTGCTAAATCCCTCATTTCTTCAACAGAAATTTCATCCAATAATTCTGCCTCTTCTATTTTATTAGGATCTGTTGACATTACTCCATCAACATCAGTAACAATAACTACATCATTAGCACCTAAACAATGCCCTAATAAAAATGCAGTTACATCACTGCCTCCTCTACCAATAGTAGTAATTTCACCACTAGGGCCTTTTCCTAAAAATCCACAAATAACTGGAATGATACCTTGACTTAAAAGATTTTTAATCCCTTCACATTTTTTATCAGTTGTTGCAAAATCAATTTTAGCATTAAGAGAATTAGAATCAGTTATTACAGGCCATTTATCATTATAAGGATCAATAAATTCAGCTTTAACACCTAAAGATTCAATAGTTGCAGCAAACAACCTAGAGCTAGTTAGTTCACCCATAGACATTATTTCTGCCTTTTGCCTATCGGTTAAACCCCCTCCAATAGCATCACTAGACAATTCAATTAGCTCATCAGTTGCATTATTAACTGCAGAAACAACAACAACTAATTGATTACCTTTCATATATTCATTAACTACAGACTGAGCTGCTTTTCTAATTCTAGAGCCATCACCTACCGATGTACCTCCAAATTTTGCTACTATTAAATCCATTAATATTCACCTATTTCTATAAAAAAATTTCTTTAAATTTTTGAATAAACAAAAATATCTAATTATTTATATGAATAAACACATTAATAAACTTTTAAAATAGATTACAAAAAGCTAAAATTAAAAAAAGTAGAATATCAAAATTGAACAAAATAAAAGTTAATAATAAAAAAATTAAAAAATATGAAAAAAGACTTATTCTTGAGTTTGTTCTAATCTTACAAGTCTTGTAACATATCCAGCGATTTTATTTCTTAAATGTTTAGTACTTACAGTAGAATATTCCATAACTAATTTTTTATTTTCATCAAAATCAGTAGTGAAAACACCTTTGTGAGTTTCTATAAGTTCTTTTGCTAAACGTTTAACAAATGAAGTTCTAATATTACCCATTAACATTCCTCCTTAAAATTTCTTTTTGCTCATTTTTACTTAATGTAGTTAGCATATCCATGATTTGATTACTAATATCAACATCAATATTATTTTTTTCAGATAACTTCTCAATTTTTTTATGAATTGAATCCTCTCTCTTCTTATCATAAACTGGCATACCAATATATTCTTTTGCAAGAGCTATATCCATAGCAAATGAAGTTCTCTGATAAATTAAATCAAAAATTTCATTATCAATTTCATCAATGCGTTTTCTAGAGTCTAAAAGCACTTTTTCAGCATCTTTCTTATCTTTAAAAGATTTTAGCTTGTAATTATTTTTCAAGAAATCACCATCTTTTGATAATAATGATAATAATATAATTTATTAGTATTATACTATTTAATATTATGGATTGTTTGAAAACTTAGTACTAAATTAAACTACAACCAATATTATCTACTTTAGTTTCAATAATTCTACCTTCATATTTAGACCAAGTCTCTTTAATGTCATCAATTTTATCATCTTCACAAATAGCAACAAATGATGAACCAGTTCCAGATAATCCTGATGCCAATGCACCAACACTCAATGCATCAATAGCTATATTTGAATTAAAACCTAAAGTATTTGCATAAATTAATCCATTTAAATTAAGTGCTTTGAAATAATCCTTGGATTCAGCTAATTCAAATGTAATTTCCACTAATGGAGATAATACTTTCATACGATTAACGTCAGAACTTCCAGATTCTGAACAGAAATTAGGCATGTAAACCAAAACTGGATATTCATCCATTTTTTCTTTTATGATAAATTTCCTATGTTCATTATCTGTAACTACCACCCCACCAAAATATGAAGCAGTTGCATCATCAAATGATCCAGTTATAGTAACTTTTGCTTCAAGAGATGCATCAATAGCTAAATTAATTATCTCCAAATCATTAAGAGGCTTTAAATTAAATTCTTCAGCAATAATTTTAGAAGTTACACTTACAACACTATTAGATAATGCACTACTACTTGATAATCCTGATGCCATTGGCAATTCAGATTTTGTACTAATTTTTAAACCAAAATCATTTTTAGAAATCCCATATTTTTCAAAAGTTTTCTTTGCACAAATCTCCATTAAATCCGTAGATGCTCCAACATCATTAGAACAGGTAATTAAACTATCTTGAGTTTTAGCCTGGCAAGTTATATCTAAGCCAATTCCAAAAGCAGAACCAAAACCTGTAGCTATTGCATTAATTATTGTTGCTGAACCTGGTGATCTTATTAATTTTTTCATTATTTAACCTCATCATAAGGAATTTCAACTTTACTAAAATCTTTAGCTCGAGATCTTGCATTTGAAGCTAAATTATTTCTAAATTTATCATCTAATATCATTTTATCAATAGCTTCAGATACATTTTCAGAATTGTTCGGATCAATTAATAAACCTACATCAGAAGTTATAATTTCCTTAATCCCACCAACATCACTTCCAATAACTGGTTTCCCACAAGCTAATGCTTCAATTAAAACTAAACCAAAACTTTCTGAAAAAGAAGGTAAAACAAGAACATCTGCACAAGGAATAATATTTTCTACATCTTTTCTTGCTCCCATAAAATAAACATCCGAAATATTTTCTTTTTTTACTTTATCTTTAAGTTGATTTAAAAGTGGACCATCACCTACTATAACAAGATTATAATCACTTTTAGCTAGTTTTTTAGCATCCAATAAAACATTCACATTTTTTCTTTTAATAATATTACCTACAAAAAGCACAATTGGTTTATTATTCTCAAAATTTAATTTAAATGAAGTATTTTCATTAATTTTAAACTTATCAATATCCACAGAATTCCAATATAATCTTGTTTTATTTTCAATTCCGGAAACATTAGTTTTTAAAATTTCTTTTTTTAAAGCATTACTTACCGCAAAAACAACATCTGCTTTTTTTAGTACTTTTTTAATAGTGGATCTCATGAAAGACTGTTTTTTATACATTTCAAACATGTCAGAACCATGAGCAGTCACATAAGTTTTAATACCATGTTTTTTTCCAATTTCAACAGCAGCAGCACCTGCAGGAAACAAATAATGGCCATGAATAATATCAATATCCACTTCTTTTAATAATTGCTTTAATACTTTTTTAGCACTAATCTTAAACATCAATCCACGAATTCCCGGAATATTTATTCCTTTAGTTCCAATTACATGAATCCCATCAATATCTTCAATGTCTTTATGAGGATAAGTTATTACATAAACTTCATGCCCTTGTTTTACAAGTTCCTTAGATAATGTATGAATATGAACACCCACACCACCTACATGAGGTGGAAACTGACCAATCATTGCTATTTTCATAATAAAAACCTTTCAAAATTATCATTTAAATAATTGCCTTCCATATCAACTAAAATAACATTTAAATCTAATTCAAATCTCTGTATACATCTTTCTTTGATAGCTAATGCAATACTATTACACACTTTTAAATGTAACTTTTTTTCATCCAAAATATCCAACATATCTTCTGTTGTTTTAGAATAATACAATTTTCTAAGTGTTAATGTATCTGCACCACAAATACCTGCATGAGTAATCATGATTTCTTTTCTACCATCAGCAATTGCATGTTTAGTATTGAAAATTCCACCAGCAACCTTAATTAATTTCCCAATATGTCCAAAAAAAGTAAATTTATCAATTCCTCTTTTTTTAGCCTCTTCAAACATGAAACCAATATAATTACCAGTTTGAATAATATGTTGTTTTGTAATATTTAACTGTTTTAAAGCTAATTTTTCGCCAATATTCCCTGGAACAAAAACTAGATTATCCAAATTTAAAGCTAAAGCCACATCAATTTGAGTAACAATAGAATTTTTATATGCTTCACTAGACATTGATCTAGCTATTCCAGTAGTTCCAATAACTGAAATACCATCAACAATACCTAATTTTGGATTCATTGTTTTTTTAGCTATTTTACGACCTTCAGGAATAGAAATCGTGACTTTAGCTACTTTATCATCAGGTAGAATATTTTCTAAATTTTTTTTAATCATCTTACGTGGAACAGGATTTATTGCATATTCCCCAACTGGAATTTGAAGTCCGGGTTTTGTTATTTTACCAACACCTTCTCCACCAGTTATTGTAACAACATCACCATTTCCAGTTTTTTCAAATAATTCAACAGTAGCAACAATAGCTAAACCTACAGTAACATCAGGATCATTATACGAATTTTTATGAGCTACTGCACAGGCAGAATTAGAAGATAATTTTTTACAATTATCAATTAAAATATCTAATGTTTTTTTAGGTGTTTCAACTTTAACACAATCAATATCTGAAGAATTTAAAATAGATTCTGTAGCTGCAACTGAACATGCTGTTGCAATAGTTCCAGTAGTCACGCCAATATACTTATCATTTGACATTTTTACAACTAATAAAAAAAAGAAAAATAAAATTAAATCAAAGATTTAACTTTATCAACAAGTTCATCTAAAGTAGGTGCACCAACAAATACAACCTGATTATCAATTGCAATTGTAGGAACTGCCATTATTTGATATTCCATTGCTTTTTGCCTATTTCCATCTAAACCTATGTTACAGATAACAACATCCATATCTGCACCTATAATTTCTTTTGCTTCATTAGCTACATTGACTGCAGCAGGACAATGTGGACAACTATCAGATGTAAAAACTTCTACTTTTACTACCATAATTTAAGTCTCCTATTAATTTAATTAATTGATGATAGTTTATGAAAACTAATATATAACTGTTTAGTTTAAAAAAAAAAGAAAAAAGTAAGAGATTTAAAATCTCTTAAGCAATTGTAATTTTGTTTCCTACCATGTAATCATCCCATATTGATGTTATGATGTATTGACCTTTGTTTAAGTTTATGTTTAGTTTAGCTACACCGTTTTCATCAGTTATTTTGTTGTAGAATACTCCGTTGACGTTGAATGTTATTTTTTGGTTAGCTAGTGGGTTTCCTTGTTTATCCAATGCAATTGCATTGAATGTTGATCCGTCTTTGTAATTCATAGAGAGGTCTGTTGTTTTTAGTGTTGGTAGGACTGTTATGTTGTTAGCTATTGCGTATCCTTCGTATTCTGAGGTTATTATGTAGTTTCCTGGTCTTAGGTTGATTTTTAATGTAGCTATTCCGTTTTCGTCAGTTACACGTTTGTAGAATACTCCGTTGATGTTGAAGTTTACTTCTTCACCTGTTACTATTTTACCGTCTTTTCCAATGATTTTTACGCTGAATTGTGATTCATTTTGAAATATTTTACCAAATCATAATTTTTAACGATTAATGGTTTTACAGCCACAATATTAGAGTTTTCCTCACCAGTCACAAGATTATAATTAGTAATACTAAAATCAACAATATAATTTTTACCACCAATACAAATTGTTACATTACCAGTAGCATTTAGGATTTACAACAACAAAAATAATATCCTATCTTGATCATCACATTTATCAACAGTTACATTAATTGAAGTTTTAGGACTAAATGTTACATTAGTTGTTGTAGTAGATTTAGAATAGTTTTCATCACCATTATAATTTATATCAACAACATAACTTCCAACAGGCCAATCCCCATAGTTACCATTCACTAAGTTAATATATATAATTTTTACCTATAATATTAAATGTTACATTACTAGTGACATTATTATGACTTACAACAGAAATTACTGTGTCTCTAAGACTACCCCCAGTTACAGTTACATTAATGAACTTTCATCTAAAGAAGTATTATTAAATACAATTAACTCATTATCAACATTAGCAACCAAGATAAATTTTTTACTATCTTGAGGGAATTTGAAATTAAATTTACCATTAATTAAATGACCTCCAGTAATACTAACTGATCCACCAGTTGCATTTAATTTAACATTTCTTGTTGGAATATTTATACTATTAGTAGCGTTAACATAGTATATATAACAGTTTGAATTAAAAATAATATAAATTTCAAAATATAATCTTAAATAGCTTATTTTGCCAAAACAACCTCAAATAACTTAAATAAACTATATGAAAGTTTATTTTATTTGTCATTAAACACAACAATTTATTAGAAATCAAATGGAGACTACAAATATTTATTATAAATGAAAAAAATAAATTTTAGATGATTATTATGGAAAATTTATCAAATGATATAAAAACAATAATAAATACTGCTTATCCTTACATTAAGGAATTTAATCCTGCACAAAAAGCAGTGATTGAATCCGGATATTTGGAAGATAAATCTAATTATATTATTTCAATTCCAACAGCTAGTGGTAAAACTGTTCTTGGAATTTTACCTGCTTTGAAAACCATATTAAATGGAGGTAAAGCAGTTTATGCAGCACCATTACTTTCAATACAAAATGAAAAAGTAAAAGAATTTAAAGCATTTGAAAAACATGGAATTAGTGTAGGCAAACATCCTTCCAGCAATGATTTATCTGTTATGGTTTTTGAATCATTTGATGCACTTACAAGATTTTCCTGGAATGTATTGCGTGAAGTAGATACATTAATTATTGATGAATTCCACATGATTGGAGAATATTCTCGAGGACCAACTTTAGAATCAGCAATTACACGAGCAAAACTTATCAATCCTAATTTAAGAATAATTGCACTTTCAGCTACTTTAAGAAATATAGATGAAATTGAAGAATGGTTAGGTGGAAAAACTGTAGAACATAATTATCGACCGGTACCATTAAATAAAGAAGTTTTAGACGCAGAAATGTTTAATACAAAAAACAAAAATGATGTAATCGTTAAAGTCGTTGAAAAAGCTATTGATGATAATTCACAAGCATTAAGTTTTGTATCAACAAGAAGATTTACCGAAAGCTTAGCTACATATGTTGCTAAAAAAATAGGTAAAAAAACAACGAAAGAACAAAAACAAAAATTTAAAGAAGTCGCTGATAAATTACTTGAAGTGCCTAAGAAAAAAGGATCACTTCCAACTACCACATGCATTAAATTAGCTGAAGCTGCTGAAAAAGGAGTAGTATTCCATCATGCAGGACTCTTTAATGAACAAAAAGAAATAATTGAAGAAGAATTTAGAAATGGAAATATATTAATGATTACTGCAACTCCAAGTTTAATGTATGGAGTTAATTTACCTTCAAAATATGTTATAATTCGAGATCACACCAGATGGACAAGTAATGGTCCAGCATCAATTCCTGTTTTTGATTATGAACAAATGTCTGGAAGAGCTGGAAGGCCCCAATATGATGATGTAGGTTATTCCTATTTAATAGCTAAAACTATGGATGAATCTTTTGATTTAGAAGCTCGTTATATTGATGGAGAAATTGAGTTAACAAATTCTAAACTAATAGACAATAAAGATGCAATATACAAACAAATTATAGCGCAAATTGCATCATCCCTTTCTAAAAATCTCGATGAACTAAGTGACTTCTTTGGAAAAACATTATATGGATTTCAAATGAAAAATAATCCTTCAATGTCCATGTTTGCCGAAGATAGTTTAAAATGGGAACTTGAAAATGCATTAGAATTTTTACTTCAAAATGGAATAATAAGAGCAACTCCTGAAGGACTTAAAACAACAAAATTTGGTAATTTAATAGCTAAATCTAATTATACTGTTGAAACTGCTGTTAAAATCAAAGAATATGTATCAACAATAAAAGAATTAAATCCTGCAGAAATGATTTATGCATTAGCCGAAACTCCTGATTTACCATTAATTTCATTTAAAGGAAGAAAAAGTAAAGATCCTGTTAGGGACAAATTATCTGAATATGGTCTTTTTACAGTAGACATTGGAAATCCTGAGGCTACAGCAGTTTCTTTAATTGAATGGATTGATGAAAGAAATGAATATGAAATTGAAAATGCATATAATGTTTACTCTGCATCTACTAGACGATCTGCTTATGAAGCATCACGCTTAGTCAAATTTGCTAAAAACACACTTGAAGTTTTAGGTAATTATTCACATCTTAAAGATTTAGATTATTTATCTGCCAGATTATATTATGGAGTAAAAGAAGATATTATACCCCTAGTTGTAGGAGTCAAAAGACTTGGAAGAAAAAGAGCCAGACTTCTTATTAAAACATTTGGTGATACTTTGAATTCTGCAAGTGAATCAGATTTACAAAAAGTAGAAGGAATTGGTCCGAAACTTGCAAATAAAATTAAAATATTCACTATGAACTATTAAAAAGAGAAAAAATTATCCTCCACCATTAGCAACACTGGAGGATAAATCAACATCTTCAAACATGTTCTCAGAGTTTTTAATAGCTTCAATATCAATATTATCATTATCATCTGAAAGATTTTTTGATTTTAAATCTTCATCATTTAATAACTCTAACTTGTCTGCAAGATACCATAAATTAGTTTTATCAATTTTAACCCAAGAAATATTACTTTCTTCTTTAATATCACTAACTTTACCAATAGTTCCAGTATCTACATATCTTACATGTGATCCTAGAGTTATCTCTTTATTTCTTGCATCAACTACCATCTTTAAAAAAACTCCTTTTTAGAAAATATTATTTATTCATCTTCAACTTCTACTTTATGAGCTTCGACTTCTTCTTCAACTTCTTCAGGCTCAGGTAATTCATTGCATAAAATAACATAACCACCAATAGTGTCAATGTCACCAAATGGAACTTCAAGTTCTTCTTTAGAAAATACTCCTTTTTTTAAAGAAACAATCATAGAACTTATAGTGCCTTCTTTTTGGTCAAATTCAAAATCACTTACAGTTCCAACTTCGTAAGCATTTTTATCTAAAACTTTAGAGCCTAAAACTTCTTTCATATTCATATTTATCACCTTAATTAAACAGATATTTTAAAAAATATCTTACCTAAAACAGTAAATATTTTAATTATATCAATATAAATAATTAACTATTAAATTTATAAAAGGTTAGAATAATATGGAAAATGCATGTCGCATAATAATTGAGGATATTTTAAACAATAAAATAAACACTAGAAAAGAGTTAGAAGTTGAAAAAAGAAAATTATGTCGTGAATTAAAATTATCTAGGTTTATGAGTAATGCAGATATTTTAGAATATGCAACTCCTGAAGAAAAAGAAATAGTTTCAAATATTTTAAGAAAAAAACCAACCAGAACCATGTCAGGTGTTGCAATTGTTGCTGTAATGTGCCATCCTCATGAATGTCCGCATGGACGTTGTTTTTATTGTCCAAAAAGTAATACTGCACCACCAAGTTACACTGGTGAAGAACCTGCAGCATTAAGAGGTAGAATGTATGAATTCCACCCATACATCCAATGTTTTAACCGTTTAAAACAACTTAAAAAAATAGGTCACCCTATTGACAAAGTTGAACTTATCATAATGGGAGGAACTTTCCCCTCTAGAGATTTATGTTATCAAGAATGGTTTGTATCACAATGTTTAAAAGCAATGGTTGATTTTGGATTAATACTTGAAAATAAACCTCAAGACAATGAATATAATTTAGACAATCTTGAAATAAAAAGTTTTGAAAAAGGTATTCTTAAAATTTATGAACCAAGTAATTATGTTCTTATCGATGATATTCAAAAGGCTAACGAAAATTCAAAAGTTAGATGTGTTGGAATGACCTTTGAAACACGTCCTGATTACTGTAAAGAAGAACATATAAATAGAATGTTAAATTTTGGAGTTACAAGAGTAGAATTAGGAGTTCAAACATTATCTGACAAATTATATGAAAAAATTAAAAGAGGTCATACAATAGCTGATGTTATTGAATCAAACACTCTTCTTCGTGACAGTGCAATAAAAGTAGCTATGCATATGATGCCCGGATTATTTGTAAGTCCTGATGAAGATTTAAGAATGTTTAAAAAATTATTTAGTGATGATAACTTTAAACCAGATATGCTCAAAATTTACCCATGTCTTGTTACAGAAGGAAGTGAATTATATGATTTATGGAAAAAGGGTAAATACAATCCATACACTGATGAAGAAGCTGTTGATTTAATTGTTAAAATTAAAAAAATACTCCCAAAATGGGTTAGAACTATGAGGATTCAAAGAGATATCCCATCAACATTAATTGAAGCAGGAGTCCAAAAATCCAACTTAGGAGAATTAGTTTACAATAAACTAGAAGAACACAATATAAATTGTCAATGTATACGTTGCCGGGAAATAGGTCATAAAAAAACTAGTCAAAACTATAACATTGATGATTTTAAACTATTTAAAGAATCTTACACAGCATGTGGTGGTGAAGAAACATTTTTATCAATTGAAGATAAAAATGAAGAAAGTCTTGCAGGATTTTTAAGATTTAGAATTCCTTCCCAAAATTATTACAGACCAGAAATTAATGATGAAACTGCACTTATACGCGAGTTGCATGTTTATGGAAATATGATTAAAATAGGAAATAAAAATCCCAAAATAGGCCAGCACACAGGTTTTGGAGAGAAACTATTAAAAGAAGCTGAAAATCTAGCTATAGATAAAGGAAAAAATGAAATAGCTATTATTAGTGGTATCGGATCTAGAAATTATTATCGTAAATTCGGATATGAAAAAAAAGGTCCATATATGGCAAAAAAATTAATCTAAAAAATCAAGACAAAAGTATTATATAGATTATTCGTAATAGTACTAATTAAATTAGTTATATAGGAGTGTTATATAATGTACAAAATAAAAAACTCAAAAGAGTTAGCAAGCCTTATAAACTGCATGAATTTAAATAATATGATAAACGAGGAAGAAATGAGTGCATACTTAGATAAAATAAGTAAACTTAATTTTAATTCAATTACAATAAGTCCAACATATGTACCATTAGCTAAAGAAAAATTAGCTAACACAGATATAAAAATAGGTACTGTGATTGGATTTCCATTAGGTTTTGAAACAACTGAAGGTAAAATAGCTGAAGCAAAACAGGCTCTTAAAGATGGAGCAGATGAACTTGAAGTTGTTCTTAATTTAAATTATTTAAAAGATCATAAATTTAAATTAATTAATGATGAACTTACACAATTAAGAACTCTTTTAGGAGATAAAACTTTAAAAGTCATTGTTGAAATGCAAGCAATAGAAGATAGTGAAAAAGCAGCTATTGCAAAAGTATTAGAAGAAAATAAAGTAGATTACATTAAAACATCAACAGGATTTGTTGCACCAGATAATATTTACTCCAAAGTTAATGATATTAACATAATTCAAAAATATGCACCACAACTTAAAATTGAAATTTATGGTGGTGTAGACAATTACAAACTAGCTAATCAAATTTTAACAGGTGGAGCTGATTTAATTGCTAGTAATGAAGGTTATGATATTGTAGAAAGATATCGTACTTTAAGAGAAAACACCCAAGTAACTCCAAAACCAATAAGATTCGATTAGAATCTTAAAACCATCTTTTTTTTTAAGTTATTTAAAAATAATCATTTTTAATAATAAATAATTTAGATAATAAAAAAAATATTTTAGAAATAGTAAATGCCATGGGCCGGACTTGAACCAGCGACATCTAGATCTTCAGTCTAGCGTTCTCCCAACTGAACTACCATGGCATATGGACCGAACGAGATTCGAACTCGTGATCTCCTCCATGTCAAGGAGGAATCATACCCCTAGACCACCGGTCCTGTGCAACACTACTTACTTTATCAAACATAGTATATAAATATAACGGTTGCAACAAAATCCAGCGATACTAAAAATATAAAAAAATTGACCAAGAAAAAATGGCCAATAGATTCAAATAAAATGTTAAAAAGCCTATTTGATAGCTAATTTGATATCTTCAGCTTTTACAGTTTTTCTACCAGCGTGGCGTGCGAAATTGACAGCTTTTTGTGCAATTGCGTCACCTTTTTCTTCTAATGCTTCAGCTAATGCAATTTTTGCATCATCACTAATTCTTTGTGCGCCAGCATTTTTTAAGATACGACCGACTGGTGCGATTGGTAATTCACTCATAATGACACCTCCAATTAAAACATAGTTTCATATAGTATATAAATGTATCGGTGAAAAATGGCTATTTACTCTTTATAGAATAACAATAAACCTAATATGAAATAATTTAGTAAAATGAAAAATTTAAAATAAAAAGTTAATCATTGAAGAAAAAAAATAAGAAATAGTAGAAAAATAAACCATAAAAAATTATTTTGATAAAACATCCCCTTTAAGATAAGTAGCAGTTGCATCTGTGATTTTAACTTTAATGAAATCACCTAATTTAACATTATCCACAATAACTGGAATATATGAATCTGTTTTAGCTATAAACCCGCCTTTAGAACCAATTTCAACAACAACTGCATTTTGTAAAGAACCAACTAATTCTTTATTTTCTTCTTCAGTAATTTCCATCTTAATTTTAGACAAATTTTTAGATCTTTTTTTCATGACATCATGAGGAATTTCCTTAAAAGAAGAGGAAATTGCACCTTTTCTGTGTTGATACTTTGATAAGTGAATTAAACTTGGTTTTATATTTTTAAGCAAATCAACAGTTAACTCAAAATCTTCATCAGTTTCAGTTGGATAACCTACAATAATATCAACTGCTAAAGTCAAATCTGGAATTTCTTGTTTAAATTTTTTAATGATATCAAGATATTGGTCTAAAGTATGACCCCTTCTCATTTCAGATAACACTTTATTACTTCCTGTTTGGATAGGCAAATGAATAAAATCATATACCTTTGGATGTTTAATCGCATCAATTATTTCATCAACACTATTTAAAATGTTTTTAGGATGCATCATCCCTACACGAACACGGAAATCTCCCTCTAAATTAGCCACTTCTTTAATTAAATCAGATAATTTTTCACCACTATCATATCCAAAAGCTGCAGTATCTTGAGCAGTAAGTTGAATTTCAACTGCCCCATCATCAATAGCTTTCTTAGCTTCAGCAACTATATCTTTAATTGGATAACTATTTAATGGCCCTCTTGCAAAACGAGTACAACAAAAAGTACATGCTCCTAAACAACCTTCAGCTATTTGAATTATATGAATTAAAGAACCATCAGAAACCTTAGGAACACCAACTTTACTATCTTTTGAAAATCCAGACTCTCTAATAACATTACCACAATAAGTTCCATTAACTACATCAGCTGTTTTATTAAGTTGATGTGGTCCAATCCAACTACAGTTAGGTGCTACTTTCTCTAACTTTTCAGGATCAATTTCAACCATACACCCACTTACAATAATTTTTTTATCAGGAAATTCATTTTGTAATTGCTGAATTTTATAAACTACTTTATTTTCAGTTGGTAGCTTTACATAACAAGTATTTACAATAATAACATCTGCCTTTTCAGGAGTATCTACTAAATCAATTTGATTCTCTTGTAAAACTCCACCCATTATCTGTGCATCTGCCTTATTAAATGTACACCCATATGTATCAATATATACTTTCATGAAACTTACTCACTTAATGTTTTCTTAACAATATCTTTAGTTAAATCATAATCAAAATTATTAAATTTAACTGGTTTTCCATAAACTCTTTTAATTACTTCAGCTCTAGCAAATCCAGAAGTAATTTTACGTTCTTGTGTTTTAATAACATGTATTCTAACAATATGTTTATCAATTTTAACAATATCTTCAGTAGATATTTGGAAATCTCTATCTAAATCTAACTTATAAGAATCCACTTCCCCATGTAAATCAACAGAAAACCCAATACGTGCAGGAATTTCAACTGAATTAGCCCAAATCGTAACAATATCCTCAACTAATGCTTTTTTAACACGTTTATTTTTAACTTCAATACTAGTTATTTCAACTTGACCTTCCTCAGTAAGTAAAGTATCCCCAACAACTAATTCATCATTTGGAGATAATTCAATAAATGTTTTTATAGATTCTCCTTGTTTTGAAATAATAACCCTATACATTTGAGGTTTTTTAGATGAAACAACATTTTTAAAAACATATCCACAATCTACACATTTCAACAAATATTCTTCCATAATCTTCTTTTTAGATGATTTCTGCTTTGAATTTATAACTTCAAAATCATCCGAACCACAAATTGGACACTCCATTATTAATGCCTCCGAAAAATAAAAATTATTGTTTTAGATAATGGTTAACAAGTCCATCATCTTCTAAAATATCTAACATGAATTCTTTAAAAGGTGCAAAAGTAACTGATTCATTAGTAGTTTCATTAATCAAAATTCCTTTAGACAAATCAATACTTATAATATCCCCATCTTCTGCTTGAATATCACAAGCTATTACAGGTAATCCTATATTAATTGCATTTCTATAGAAAATTCTAGCAAAAGATTTAGCAACAATAGCATCAACTCCTGCAGTTTTAATTGCTAATGGGGCTTGTTCTCTTGATGAACCACAACCAAAATTTTCATCAGCTACAATTATATCTCCTTTTTTAACATTTTTTGTAAAATCTGGACGTTCTCCTTCAAGTACATGATCAGCTAAGTCTTGAGGATTAAATGTTCTCAAATATCTTCCCGGAATAATTACATCAGTATCAATATTTTCACCAAAAGTCCAGGTTTTTCCTTTAATAATATCCATAACTATCACTTATTTTTGGATTTCATGACCATAATTTTGTGCTTTAGTTGTAAGAACTATGCCATCATCCCCAACATACTCCTTAATTTCTTCAACTATATGCTTATTGTTCTTATCAAATACTGAATAAACTGTAGGTCCAAAAGAACTCATACCTACACCATAAGCTCCAACTTCCCTCATTTTATTCATTAAATTTTTAATTTGATTAGACTGAAGTGAAACTTCAATGCTTTTAAAACCTCTTTTTTGAATTTCATCAATTGAATGACCAAATGCTGGTAAATTTTTTTCAAGTAAAAATGGAATTAAATTCATGAAAATAATATGGGAAGTTTGTTCCACCTCATTTTTAGGAACTGGACAATATTCCTGAAATATATTCACTTCTTTTTGTCCACTAACTGTGTTTTTAGAGTTAAGGATAACTAATAAAATTTCCCAATCCTCTGGAAAATCATAATGAGCTAATAATTGAGGTGGTTTAGCTACTGAAGCAGAAGATGGTAAAAATGATGATTTTGCTTTTAAACTATGCCCACCATCTACAATAAATCCTCCAAAATCAAAGGAGAATACACCTATTCCAGAAGTTCCTCCACGTCCAATAATTTCTCCTAAAGAATAACCATTAGAATAAACACCCATATGTTCAGCTATAAGTTTTCCTGTAGATAAACCCATTTGAGTTCCAGAACCTAATCCAGAATGTGGAAGATATGCTTTATCAACTCTAAAATAAAATCCTTCATCAAAATCAAAATGATTAATCACTTTTTGTGCAGCTGAAGTTATTTTAGATTCACATTCTTTACGAATTAAATCACTGAATTGAGCATCCTCATTAAAATCTACAGTAACACCTTTCTCTGCAGGTTCACCATATAATATAAAGTTAGGGTCTTTAATTGTAAGACCTATTCCCCCATCAATTCTTCCATAAGATCCATTCATATCAATTAAAGTTAAATGAAGTCTTGAAGGTGATTTAATAATCATATCTCCAGTCCCTCATTTTTTATCCTTTAATGGTGTTGAAAATTCTTCTTCCACTCCTTCACGATACATTGAATTCATAGTACAAAATGGAATAATTCTACCGTCAGGAGTTGCATAATGAATAACACATTTTTTAACTCTATCTTCATCAAAATTAAATGGATCCATGAAATGCATACATGAAATAAGCATTGCATCTTTTGAAAATTCACCTAAAGCATTATAAGATCTTTTAGTGAAAACATTTAGTAATATCCGTTTAATATCTAAATCATTAGGTGTTTTACTGCTATCAAGTAACTTAGGAAGATGTTTTGCAGCACTAGCTTCAACTCTCTTCTTAATTCCAAATCCACCTTTTTCAAGTTTTTCAGAATATTCATTTAACAAGTCAAATAATCCTTCAACATCAATGAATTTAGTAATTGGAATTAAATTATTTAATTCATCTTCACCTCCAGTTTCTTCCATGAAAACATAAGTAGCTATTCCACAATGTTGATTACAATTTAAAGTAACTCCAGGAGCTTCTCCTTCAAGAGCTCCAATGAAACGTGCCACTGGTTCTACAGAAGACGGTGGATAAAAGTCATCTGGTGTTACATGACCATGAGTTTGTTTAGAAACTTCATTAACAAAATCTGGAATAGTTATTCTTTGTTCTTCAACTTGATCAGCTGGAGTTCTACCTGCAAATGAAACAGGTTGGAAATTAACACCATAAATATTTTCCCTATGATCAAATGCAAATTTAATAATATCTCCAATTTGTTGATCATTAACACCTTTAATTAAAGTTGGAACAAGCACTACTCCAAGACCTGCTTTTCTACAGTTTTCAATAGCTTGAATTTTTTGAGGAAGTAAATCTTTACCCCTATTATTAATATATGGTTCTGGAGTTACTCCATCAAAAGCTAAATATACTGTATTTAAACCAGCATCTTTTAATTCTTTTGCAAAATTTTCTTTTCTAGCTAACCTTAATCCATTAGTAGCTATTTGAACATGAGTAAAACCTTCTTCTTTAGCCATAGCTACAAGTTCAACTAAATCTTTCCTAACAGTAGGTTCTCCACCAGCATATTGTACAGCTAAAGTTGGATGAGGTTTTAAGTTTCTTAAGTTTCTTAACATTTCCCTAATTTCATCTTGTGTTGGTTCATATAAACGTCCAGAAGCCGCAGCATTTGCAAAACAAACAGGACATCTTAAGTTACATCTATTAGTAACATCGATTAAACCTAAAACAGTAGATGTTTCATGATCTTCACAAAGACCACAATTATTAGGACAATTTCCGAATTTTTCTACACAAGGGTTTTCAACTGAAGTTATTGTAGGTTCAAATTTATTAACCCTTTTATAAAGCTTATCATCACTCCAATATGTGTTTACAAACTCACCATGTTCATCACAAGTTTTTTTAATCCAGATTTTACCATTTTCATCATAAACTTCTGCATCAAGTGGTTTGAAACAAATTGGACACAAACTTTTTGTCATTTTTATTCTCACAAAATCACCATTTTACTAATAATTAATAAACTACTAGCAATTTATTACATAATATAACTATATTATCTCAATTTAATATTTAAAGTTAATTAATGTTTTTAACATTAAATATAAAAGATACCACATACAAAAATAGAATTTAATAAAAAATTGAGGAACAGACATGGTTGATAATACACAAATATTTATAATGGCATGTATTACCATATTATACTTTATATTACCTGCTTATGCGTCAAATGGTTCTGCATTAATATTTGGAGGAGGTCTCCCTCTAGATTTCAAAAAAACAGATAAAAAGGGTAACCCTTGGATAGGTAATGGGGTTACATGGAAAGGATTAATTGGAGGAACAATTGTAGGAACTCTTGTTGGAATGATTCAAGGTCTAATTGGACCATACATACTTGAAAACTTTGGAGAATTTATTTACACTCCAATATGCACAAATTTAGTAGAAGGTATATTAATCGGATTTTTACTTGGATTTGGTGCAATGGTGGGGGATGCAATAGGAAGTTTTTTAAAAAGAAGAATAGGACTTAAAAGAGGAAAACCAGCGCCTATTTTAGATCAAATTGATTTCCTAATTGTTGCATTATTATTTAGTTCATTAGTAGTAAACTTTTCTATAACTTTTGTTATCATAGCTATCGTATTAACATTAATTATACATGTAGTAGCAAATACTATAGCCTATTTAATAGGAATAAAAGATGTATGGTATTAAACCACACATTAACTTTTTTTTAACTTAAATATTTATTCATCATCACAGCAGTACCTACAGCAGGTGCAACAACACATTCATCATCAGTTAAAATAGTATCCATAGATTTAACTTTTAATCCTAAAAGTTCAGCTGCTTTTTTATCTAAAATATCTTTTCCAAGACCAGTAGTTACAATTAAATCTAAATTTTGAGTTTCATGAACTTGTTTTAATCCATCGGCAATTTGTTCCACTTGTTTTTGATGAACAAATTTTGCAATATCAATAATTTCATCTTTATTTAAAGAATCTAAATCAGCACACAATACTCTAGCTATTCTTTTCATACAACTTTCTTTAGATTTATTTTCACCATCAAAAGTATCACAAACATAATCATCCAAAGTTATTAAATCTAAAACCATGTAAATATCTGCAGTTTGTGCAAATAACTCTGAAGCTACTCTATATTCTTTTCCATTTAACTGAACTTTATCTAAAAAACTAGCTAAATTTGTTCTTAAAGTTCCAGTGTAAACTAATTCACCAGTGGCTAATCTTTCAAAATCAGATTTACCAATAGCACATTCTTTACCATTTTTAATTGGAATAATATCAGTTGTAGTACTTCCAGTATCTATAAAAATACAATTATCACTTATTAAAGTAGCTATTTGAGCAGTAGCTATCCAATTAGCAGCAGCTGCTTTTAAAGGAGTTTTTTCAATTTCTTCTTTTGATAACATTCCATCAATTCCCACATAAGCTACAGGACATGAAAAAGTATCTTCACATTTTTTAACAACATCTAAAACCCCATCTTTTTTTGTATCATATGCATCTACTAATTCTGCAGTCATAGAAATTCCTACAGCATCAATTTCATCTATAGGACATATATTTTCAATTAATTCAATTAAAACTTTTGATAATGCATCATTACTACTCCACATTGGAAGATAAGCAAAATCCACTTCTATATTTTTAATTTCACCATTTTCAAAATCAATAACTGCTAAATCTGTATTTGCACCACCAATATCAAAACCTGCTACTTTCATAATTAAATACTCCTAATTACTAAATTATCCCTAGATTTTTTAAATTCAACATTACCTTCTAAAGATATTTTTTCTTTTAAATCACCAATACTTATATTTCCATCAATTAAATCAATAATAGATGATCCAATATTAATATTTGCTATTTTTTTAAGACCCACGTAAGGAGTTGTAAATCTAGAATTAATCTCTAAAACATAAACGTCATTTACATCTTTTTCATTACTAATTAATAAATCTACACCAACAAATCCTTTTAAACCTTCAATAGATTCTACTGCTTTAATAGCTGTTTTAAAAGCTAAATCTTTAAATTCTGTTTCGAAAGGAATTTGTCCACCTAAATAAGTCCCATTATCATTATTTAAATTTATAAACTGCCTATTTAAACTTATTGGAATTGCAGTTTCACCATCACAAAGTAAACTAACACTAATATCTACCCCATCAATGAATTCCTGAACCAAAATTCTAGAATCTGGAGGATATATTTCTTCCAAATCATAATTTAAATCATTAATATTATTAATTATTTTAATATCTTCACAATCCACACCTACAAGAGGTTTGATAATAAGTTTTAAATCATCTAATGGATTTTCAGCATGCCATTTTTTATAAAGATTTTCCAAAGCTCTTTTCCAATACCCTACAGAATCTATTTTTAGTTTAAAACTCTTAGGTTGTGGAATAATCTTATATAACATCTCATATGAAATAAATTTATCAGAAGAACTTAAACATGCATCTGAAGATGAATTATAAATTTTTACCTTGTTTTCTTCCAATATTTTTGTAATATTGTATAAATTATTATTATTTTCTGCAGCTATGAAAATAGCTCTTCTAAAATTAGCTGCATTTTTTTCAAGCCAATGAATAATATCTTCTTCAATAAATATTGGAGTGACATTATTATAATCTTTTACAACATTTTTATATGATTTATTGAGAACAATTGTCACATTATAATCTTTTAAATCATCTAAAAGTGAAAATATTAAAGCTTCTGCCTCAGAGATAATGCATTTATCTTTTTCACCAGAAGCTGTGAAATATTCAAACAACAAAATAGAATCATCACTGATATATGTCATAACTAATCATCATACCTTTTAAATTTAAATCATCTTCTGGAAATATCATTTCATCACCATCAAAAACCAAATGAACCAATGCATTTTCATCTTTTTCAAAGTTTTCAACGGAAATATCATAATTAACTTTCATCATCCTACGATTAAATGAATGCATTATATTTTCAGGAGATTCTATATTTAATAACCCCTTATCATATGCTTCTTCTATTGCATCAATAGTTTTAGCAGCTGCATCACCATCACCATATGGATTTTCAGCATTTTTCATTTTATTTGCAAATTCAGCATCATTAATAATCTTATTAGCATTATCTAAAATAGATTTCTTATTAGCACCAACTAAAATATTTCCACCAGCACTAACTGTTTCTGGTCTTTCAGTATTATATCTTAAAGTTAAAACTGGAACATCTAACGTGATTGCTTCTTCTTGAAGCCCTCCAGAATCTGTTAAAATTAAACTAGAACATGAAGTTAACACTAAAAAATCCAAATAACCTAACGGTTTAATAATATGAATATGACTTAACTCATTTAATTCTTCAAAAAGACCAAAATTTTCTAAAGTTTTCTTAGTTCTTGGATGAATTGGGAAAACAATATTCATATCAGTTAATTGTTTTAATGCTTCAATAATACTAATTAATCTATCTTTATCATCAACATTTTCTGCTCTATGCATAGTTAATGTTAAAATATTATCCATATCAGCAATATTTAAATTAGCTAATGATTCTTCTTGGATGCCCAATTTTTTAGCTATTTCCAAATGTCTAAAACAAGCATCAACTACAGTATTCCCAGTTATAAATAATTTTTTCCTTGAAATTCCTTCAGCTAAAAGATTAATTGCAGATTCTTTAGTTGGAATAAAATACATGAAAGAACAAGCATCAGCAGCCATCCTATTTAATTCTTCGGGCATTGTAATATCAAATGATCTAAGTCCTGCTTCAACATGCCCCACAGCAATGTGTAATTTAGAAGCAACAAGTGCTCCTGCAAGAACTGCATTTGTATCACCTTGAACAAGAACAATATCTGGTTTTTCATCAAGTAATACTTCTTCAATACCCTGCATCATCAAACCCGTTTGTTTTCCATGAGAACCAGAACCAACATGAATATTATAATCTGGAGATTTAATTTCCAAATCTTTAAAGAAATTATCAGACATCTCTTTATCATAATGTTGACCTGTATGAATAATACAAGAATCTAACCCTCTCTTTTCAATTTCATCAATGATTGGAGCCATTTTAATAATTTCTGGCCTAGTTCCAAGTACAATAGCTATTTTCATTTTTATCGACCTATATAAAAATTAGTTATTATAAATAATAAATGTTATTTATTTAAATAGTAAAAAGTCGCAAGTATACATCAACGAAGGTGTTATTATGACTAACCTTGATAAAAAAACTGAAGAAAAAATACTTGAAATAATTGGAAAATATCATGATGAAGAAGATTATATGTTAAATTATCTCATTACAGATAACATTATAACCTTCTTTTCTAGTATAAATACAGGTAAAATGATTACTGTAGAGGATTTATATAAAATTTCCGGAATATTAAATGCTGAAATTGAAGGAATGCAACTTGTAAATCAAGAATACAGATTTTCATTTAAGTTAGAAAAATAAAATTAGGGATTATAATCCCTTATTCTTCTTTTTTTATCAAAATATTCATTTTCGTAAATCTTCTAAACTTTTTATCATAGATTCTCTTATAGCATATTTCCTTTGTAAATTATCAAGAGAATCAACTAAATTTCTTTTAAAGCGTTCACAGGCATAATCATCATAAACAAATTTAATCCCATCATAAATAATATCCATTAAAATTAAATAATCAGGATCCAACACTTTAATATTAACTCTAGGATCATTTTCTCCAGGATTCAATAATTCTTCAACCATTTCCAAAGACATTTTTCCAATAGCCACATCTACAAAAACACGAACCATTTTACGAACCATATTCCACAAAAAACTTTCACCATAAATATCTATGAATATTGGGGAAATTGTATCATGTAAATTTGGAAATTCCTTTTTATGATAATCATTAAGGTTTCCTTCAGTGATTTTAATATCTGCAATTGTCCTAGTTGTTGTTTTTTGAAATCTTTTAGTAAAATTAGTAAAATTATGAGTTCCTTTAAAAATTTCAGCTACTTCATCTAATTTCTCCAAATCTAAATCCTGCCTAAATAAAATATAACGGTATTGTCTCATTTCAGCATATCTTGGTTTAAAACCAAATCTAACTGGAGCTTTAGCTAATATTTGAATATCATCAGGTAAACTATTATTAATTTCATTAACTTGAACTTCTTTTTCAGATTGGAAACTAATCACATTTCCTAAACTATGTACACCGGCATCTGTCCTACCAGCTATTCGAAATCTAGATTTCTTTAAATCATCGATATAATTAAGTTTACGTAAATGATAAATTAATTCTTCTTCAACAGTTCTTAAATCCGGTTGTCTTTGAAAACCATGGAAATTAGTTCCAATGTAGCCTATTTTTAAAGCTGTTCTTTTCATGATTAATATATTATTATAAAATAATTAAAATAAATTTCTAAAAAAAAATAAAAAAATAAAAGGTTATTCTACGCCTTTTAATGATTCAACCATGTTTAATTTTCTAATTTTTCCTGAAAACATTAAATTAACTAATATGGATAATGAAAATGTTATAAGGAAACTTAATATTAAATTTCCAGGAGTTAATCTTATAGGATAATAAAATGATGCTCCTGCAGAATCCATCATTAATTTCATTAAATAATAACCTAATGGAATTCCCACAATAAATCCAATTGAAGTAAACCACAAATTCTGAGTCAACAATAGTTTTCTCAAATTTGTCGTTTTAAATCCTATGACTTTTAAAGTAGCTATTTCACGTTCAATTTCTGTAAATGACAATAATCCCAAATTATACAATACAACAATAGCTAAAACTGCTGCAAAGAATATTAATAAAAATACCATTGAAACCATTGATTCAGTCATTTCATTCCAATTTGAAATAGCTGTATCCATAGTATTTATTGCTTTAATACCATCATAATCATCATTAACATTTTGAGATGTAACAATACTTGTTGGAACATATTTTAAACCCAAATCTTCAAAATGGTCTGGAGACATTATTAAACCTTGAGATATTGGATCTGCATGAATAGAATCTATTTTGGTAGATATCCATTTATCACTTCCAACAATATGCCATTTAATTGTATCTCCTTTTTCAACATTTAACAATTGAGCCATTTTAGTAGAAATGGACACACCATTATCAGGAATATCTATAGGTTGTCTATCGGTTCCAGTTGGAGTTACCAAATCATTATCATCTAAAATTAATAGCGAACCAGATTGTTTATTCCCATTAGCTTGAATTTCAACAGCTCCTTCCATTAATTGGACACCATCAACTTTATCAGAAATATCATTAATCTGAGTAATTGATCCATTACCAACGATTAATTTAGAAGAATAATGATTAATATCTTCATATTCCCAATCTCTCAAATCATTCATTCCATCATACATTCCAAATGCAGAAACAAGTAAAGCAGTACATCCTGCAACACCTACAATTGTCATTAATGCCCTTGTTTTATTTCTTTTTGCATCCCTATAATTCCAACGTGCATTGAAACTAAATTTCTTCCAAATTTTTGATTTTTCTAAAAGTCCAGAAGCTGAAACTTTTGGAGATTTTGGTCTAATTGAATTTGCTGGATTTTCTTTAGAAATACTTCTTGTTGCCCAATAAGAAGCTATTAATGATACTCCAACTATTATTGCTGCAACAATTACAAAATTAATACTATATCCAAATTTCCACTCAGGTAACGTATAAACACTTTGCATTGAATTTAAAAACAACCTAGGAATTGTTATTGGACCAAGTATTAATCCTACAATACTTCCTGCAAGAACTAACCAAAATCCATATGAAATATAATGCAACATTATAGTTCTATCTTTAAAACCTAAAGCCTTTAAAACTCCAATTTGAGTTCTTTGATGATTAATTATTCTAGTCATTGTAGTTAATAAAGTCAAAACTGCAATTAATATAAATACTACTGGGAAAATATCTCCCATCATTTTATGTTGATCCATTTCTTCATTAAACTGAGAAACACTCTGATGATCTGCTTGTTTTACAAAAGAACTATAATTTCCACCAATAGCTGAATCTAAGTCCTGAACATAATCATTTGGATTTCCATTAAAATCAACTAATAACACATTATACTTTATTTGTGTTGGAAATGCATTATAAGACAAATAAGCATAACCTGTTTTATTAAAATCAGGAATAATTGATGCATCTGAAGAAGTATAAACATTTTCAGGAGAATAACCTAAACCTCTAATTTCTTTGTTAATTGTTACTCCATTAACAGAAAATGAAATATTATCTCCAACACTTAAATTTTTAGCATCTGCGAAACGTTTATCCAACCATACACCATTATCATCATTAATATCTACATTTTTTCCTTTAAGAACATAAAATTTAGAAATGTCATTTTTCTCTACAAAATGCAGAGTCACATCAGGATCATTGTTAAAATCAGCTACAGCATTAACAACAAGTTGCCTTTCGCTAGATTTTGTTGCACTTATATTATTAACATTATCTACAGTAGAATTATCTAAATGAGCACTATAAATCCACCCATCAGCCAAATTTGTAGAATTATAAAAATCATTAGCACTTTGTTCAAAACCAGTGTATTCTCCACCAATTCCTGCGAAAACAAATACTCCTAAAAAAGCCATTAAAAAGATTGAAAGAAATTGAGTTTTATGATTTTTAATATCTCTAAACATCTTTTTAGACAACATAAAATCACCATTCCAATTCAGATACTTTTTTAGGATTTTCATTGATTGTTACACTTTCAATATTGCCATTTTTAATTCTCATAACTTTATCTGCAGCTTGAGCAAGTATTGCATTATGTGTAACAATAACAACAGTAGAATTATTATTAACACTCATATCTTGAAGTAAACTTAAAATAGATACCCCAGTCTTAGAGTCTAATGCTCCAGTTGGTTCATCACATAAAAGAATAGCTGGTTTTTTAGCAACAGCTCTTGCTATTGAAACTCTTTGTTGTTCTCCACCAGATAATTGAGAAGGAAATTGATTAGCATGTTTAGCTAAACCAACAGAATCTAAAACTTTAATTCCATCAATATCAACATCGACTATATCTTTCATAAGTTCAACATTTTCAAGAGCAGTCAAATTAGGAATTAAATTATAAAACTGAAATATAAATCCAACATTCTTAGCTCTATATTGAGTTAATTGATTATCATTAAAATTTTCAATATTGTTTCCATCAACAATAATCTTACCACTAGTAATAGTATCTAAACCACCTAAAAGGTTTAAAAGTGTTGATTTTCCAGCTCCAGATGGACCTAAAATAACAACAAATTCACCTTCTTTAATAGTAAAATTAACATGATCAATAGCTTTTAAGATGTGCTCTCCAGCTTTATATTCCTTAACCACATCTTCAAATTTTACAATATCACTCATATTAAATCACTCAATAAAATATTAACTAAAATATTATATAAATATTTAGTTAAACCTAAAAATTATATCTCCCAATTTTGACTTTCTTTTTGGATATCAACCATCCTTTTAAATAAACCATTTTCTTTAATTAAATCATCAGGCGCTCCTGATTCAACAATATGGCCTTCATCAAGAACAATAATCTTATCAGCATTAGCTATCGTACGCATTCTATGAGCAATGATTAATACTGTTTTATTTTTTATTAACGTAGATAATGCTTTTTGAATTTTAGACTCATTTTCAACATCTAAAAATGAAGTTGCTTCATCTAATAAAATAACATTAGCATCTTTAAGTAATGCTCTAGCTATTGAAATTCTTTGACGTTGCCCTCCAGACAATAATTCTCCGTTTTCACCAATTACAGTATCATAACCATCAGGAAGTTCTTTAATAAAATCTTCACATTCAGCTAACTGTGCAGCTCGAATAACCTCTTCATCAGTCGCATTTCTTTTACCTATACGAATATTATCCATTATAGAACTATTAAATAAAATTACATCTTGGAAAACAATTGAAAAATTTTCTAAAATCTTTTCTGAATCTACATTAGCTAAATTCTGACCACCCAACTTAACTTGTCCAAATATAGGATCCCAAAACTTAGCAGCTAACTTAGATACTGTACTTTTACCACTTCCAGAAGGACCTACTAATGCAGTAACTTCACCCTGTTTAGCAACAAAACTAATATCTGTTAAAACATCTTTAAATTCATCATAATCAAAACTAACATCATCAAATTCAATATCATAACCATCAAGAACATAATCTTTTGAACCTTCATTTTGAACTTGAGTTTGAATATCTTTCATCCTATCAATTTTTAAATCTGAACTAAAAATTTCTGTTAAATATAATAATGAAGCATCCATAGGATTATAAATTAAAGCTGCAGAAATTAAAAAAATCAAAAATGTAAATATTGAAATTTGATTTGTAACAATTAAAGCTGATCCAACAACAATTACTGAAACAATACCTAATTTTAAAACCATTTGCCCAGAAATAACACCTACTGCAGACATTAATTCTGCTTTAAATTGTGCTTTTTCAACATTTCCAGTGATTTTTTCCATTTTATCTAAATAATTTTCCTCAGCATTATATGACTTTAATTCTCTAACAGATTCCAAACATTCTTGAAATCCATCTCCACATTTTCTTTTTGAATTTAATACTTTAGCTGCTCCTTTTTTAGAGAAGTTTTTTGTCACCAATATTAAAATAAATGAAACTGGAACAACCCATAAAAGAGCAATAGCTAATCTATAATCAAATACAAATAAACCAATAGACACTAAAATAACTGCTAAAATTGCTCCAGATAACTGAGGGATTGCATGTGAAAATGTATGCTCTAAATCAGTACTATCATTCATAATAGTAGATGTTAAATCAGATAAATCTTTATTTTCAAAGAAAGATAAAGGTAATTTACGTAAACTTTCACCTAAATTAATTCTTCTTTCTACACTTTCACCATATGTTGTAATAAAAACATAATAATACTGTTTCCACACAAATACAAAAATAATTCCAAGAACAATCAAAATAGCCACTATAAATATTCCTAAATTAGGTTCAACATATTTACCAGTAGTTAATGGTTCAATCCACAAAGATATTAAATAAACATATAATCCTACAGGAAGCATTAAACTAATATTTAAAAGAGTTGTATAAGCAATACCTTTAAGTAGATTCTTAGAACCTTCTTTTGTTAAAGCAAATCTTTTAGAAAGATAATTTATCATTTAAATCTCCTCACTTTTTACTTTCCATTCAATAGATTTATTGAATTCATCCCACATATGTGAATAAATACCATTCAATTCAACTAAACTTTCATGATTACCTTTTTCAGCAATCCTTCCTTTATTGATTACAAAAATATTATCTACATCTTTAACTGTAGATAATCTATGAGCAACCATAATAACTGTTTTATTTTTAGTAATTTCATTAATTGCCCTTTGAATCTGCAATTCATTTTCAGGATCTGCTAATGCAGTAGCTTCATCTAAAACAATGATTGGAGCATCTTTTAAAATAGCTCTTGCTAAAGATATACGTTGTTGTTGACCTCCAGATAAATAAGTTCCTTCAGAACCAATCATAGTATCAACACCATCAGGTAATTCTTCCAAAATATCATCACATTGAGCTAAATGTAATGCTTTTAATACCTCATCTTTACTAAAATCATTGTTTCCCAAAGTTACATTATTATAAATTGTGTCTTTAAATAATGACATATTTTGAAAAACAAAAGATACATTTTCCATTAAAACCTTAGTAGGAATATCTTTTATATCAACTCCACCAATTTTGACAGTTCCCCTATCAACATCCCAGAATCTAGGAATTAATGAAGCTATTGTAGTTTTTCCACCACCAGAATGACCCACCAAAGCTATTGACTCACCTTCAGCAATATTTAAATTAATATTGTTTAAAATATGTTCTTCCCCATCATTTGATTTATCATAATCAAAATAAACACTATCAAATTCTATTGAAAAGTTTTTAGGAATCTTAGGATTAATAGTTTCTTTTAATGGTTCTTCAAGTAATATTTCCTCAATATTTTTTAAAGAGTCCATAGCTATCATCCAATCTTGAGAAACAACCATTATTTTATTTAAAGTAACAGTACAAATTGGAGTAAATATTATATAAAATATAAAATTTGATAAAAAATGAGCATTTACTGTTGATCCAACCAATAATATTCCTGCAGGAATTAATAATGCAAAAAATCCATTAACTGAAACAGTAAATGAAGTCATTGGAATTCTTGTAGATATTGCATACTGTGATGCAAATTTACCATAATTTCTTATAGATTTAATAAAATTTTTAAAGGAATGAACAGTTTGTTGAAATGTTTTAGTAACAGGAATACCCCTAATATATTCTACTGCTTCACCATTCATTTCTTCTAAATATTGTTGATATTGCATCATGAAATTTGCATTTTTACCTCCAAACATTGGAATCATAAGTAAAAAACAAATTATAACTGGAATAATACAAATAATTCCTAAAAGCCAGTCAAAACTAAATAATAATATTAAAAATACAATTGGAGTTACAATTGCACCAACCAAATCAGGTAGCTGATGAGCTAAAAAAGATTCAGTACTTCCAGAACTATAATCAATCACTTTTCTAATACCACCACTAGTTTTATTTGAAAAATATCCTAAAGGCAATGTTAATAAATGTTTTAAAGCTATATTTTTCATGTTTTTTTCGTTTCTAAATGCAGACAAATGAGTACACATCAATGCCATAAAATAAACAAAAATCCCCGCTATTGCAAATAAAAAAGCATTTAATGCATATGTTTCTAAGTTTTGAGCTTGTGAAAAATTAGGCAAAACTCTTAATAACTCATTAACAACATCCCATATATAAATAAAAGGAATTAATAATAAAATTGCACTAATTGCAGATAATATACAACCGAAGATTGTTAAATATTCATAATTACCTGAAAAATCAAGTAAAGTTAAAAATTTATTCTTATTTGGGTCAATTATCATAATTATTCACCATAAACCTACTAAAAAAAGTTAATTTATTTAGGTTTACCTAAAATTTTAAATATGTGCTGAAAAGACAATAGACAATAATAAATCTAAAAAACAAAACAACACAGTTATTTTAAAAAAATTGATAAAAACCTTAATAAAAAGCTTTTTTCACAATATAAAATTGACTAAAATACATATATAAATATTTTTGAACTAAAAAGACAAAAATAGACCAAAAAGACAAAACTAAATTTTCCTATATTCTGATGGAGTGCAACCAATATACTCTTTAAATGCTTTTGTAAATTTAGATGGACTTTTATAACCAACCATACTAGCTATTTGAGAAATATTATACTTACCTTCATCAATTAATTTACAAGCATAATCAAGCTTATATTCTTTCCTCCAAGTGAAAATAGGTTTTCCATAAACTTCCTTAAAACAATTTTTTAAAGAAGTTTTACTAATACCATACTTATTTACAAGATCATCTAAAGTAATATTTACATCTAAATTATTAACAAGTTCTTTTTTAATATTTTTAATAGTATTAACCTGTTCTAAAGAAAAAGTCATTTTTTCATCTTTATCAAAATCAGAAATACTAAAAAACAATAACAGTTCAACAATCTTTAATTTAAAATAAGGCTCTTTAATCCTTTCATCAACATTATAAATTTCACCAATAACATGATCAATCTCATTATTTGACTTTAATAAGAGATAACCATTATTTTTTTCAAGTAATTTATCATATAATACATTTAAATCTAAATTTGGGGAAATAAATTTATTTAGAGATTCATTAGCTACATCAACATCAATAAGCAAACCCAAACCTTTATAATAACCTAATGGAAATCTTGATACAATTTTATCCAATCCTAATTTATTAATATCCAAATCACCTTTAGAAAAATAAGCTAATTTATCTTTTCCAACTTTACACTCATATTTTCCACTAAAACAATGATTTATCTCAATAAATCTACGATTAATCTTATCTGATGAAAAAAACTCAAAACATTCAAAAAAGTGCATATCATTAAAATATAAAAAAACACCTGGAAATATCTTATATGATTCAATAATACCATACTCATCACCATTTCCAAATTTAATAATGGATTTATTATTTTCATGAATAATAGATACGTTATTTTTAATATTTTCTGTCAAAAAGTTGGACATATCCCTTAGCATTGTTTTTCCACCTAATTTTAGTTATACCTAAATTATTATTTATATATTTTCTAAAGCCTACTTAATCAGTAAGTTTAAACTATATTAATTATAGAAATATTATAAATTAAAAAATTTAGTAATGGAGTTATAAATGTCATTTAAGAAAAATGAAATGTTAATAATGCCAGCAGTCGATATTAAAAATGGCAAATGTGTACAATTAGTTCAAGGACAACCTGGAAGCGAAATGATAACTATTGAAAATCCAGAAAATGTTGCAAAACATTGGGAAGAGTTAGGAGCTAAAAATTTACACATTATTGATTTAGATGGTACAATTGATGGAAAAGCTAATCTTGATGTTATCAAAAAAATATTAAATGAAGTTAATATACCAATACAATTAGGTGGAGGTATAAGAAGTATTGATTATGCTAAAAAACTTCTTAATTTAGATATAGAAAGATTAATAATTGGAACTATGGGTATAAAACATCCTGAAACTATAACAGAATTATCAAAAGAATATGGATCAGAAAGAATAATGATTTCACTTGACAGTAAAGATAATAAAGTTGTAATTAAAGGATGGCAGGAAAAAATTGACAAAAGCCCTGTAGAACTTTCACACGACTTTAAAGAACATGGAGCTGGAAGTATTCTTTTTACTAATGTTGATGTCGAAGGATTATTAAATGGTTTTTATACAGACCCAGTTATTAAACTTAAAAATTCTGTTGATTTACCCATTGTTTATTCTGGAGGAATAAGTAGTATTTCCGATGTGAAAAAATTAAATGAAAGTGGTGTTGAAGGTATCGTGATTGGATCTGCACTTTACAAAGATAAAATTGATTTTAAAGAAGCTTTAAAATACCAAACTAGGTAGGGAAATCATGAAAAAAGTAATGGCAACTGGAACATTTGATTTATTACACCCCGGACATGGAGTTTACCTTGAAGAATCTAAAAAACTTGGAGGAAAAAATGCTAAACTTTATGTAGTGATTGCACGAGATTCAACTGTTGAAAAAAGAAAAAGAATCCCTATTATTGGTGAAAACCAAAGATTAGAACTAATAAAAATGTTAAAACCTGTAGATGAAGCATATTTAGGTAATAAAAATGGAGACTTTCTTGAAATTGTAGAAAAAATTAATCCAGACATAATAGCTATTGGTGCTGATCAAAATCATGACATTACTAAATTACAAAAAACAGTGAATAAAAGAGGTTTAAAAGCTGAAGTAAAACGTGTGAAAATATATCATAATGATGAACTAGACAGTAGTTGTAAAATTATTAAAAAAATAAAGAAAATGAATTTTAAAGGAAAAATATTAGACAAATGCGATTAAAGGGACGATTAAAATGTATAATGTAGCAATAGTAGGAGCAAGTGGATATACAGGTGGAGAACTTCTTAGAATGCTGTTAAATCATGAAGACATAGAAATAACAGATATTACATCAAGACAACATGACGGAGCACCAGTTCATAAAATACATCCCCACATAAGAGACTCTGGATTAATTTTTAAAAATAAACAAGCACCAGACATAGATGCAGACGTTATATTTACAGCTACACCTCATGGTGCATCTATGAAAATAGTTCCAGAATTACTTGAAACTGGAGCCAAAGTTATTGACTTAAGTGGGGATTATAGATACAAAGACACCAAAATTTATGAAAAATGGTATGGATTAAAACACACCAGTGATATTAAAGGTGTTTATGGTCTTCCAGAACTTTATAGAGATGAAATTAAAAAAGCTACATTAATCGGAAATCCTGGTTGTTTCCCAACTGGAGCAATTTTATCATCCTATCCATTAGTAGAAAATGATTTAGTTGATAGAATAGTAATTGATTCTAAAACTGGAGTTAGTGGTGCTGGTGTGAATTCTTCAAGTACAACACATTATCCAAATATTGCAGACAATGTTAACCCATATAAAATTTCATCACATAGGCATGTATCTGAAATTCAACAGGAATTACATGGATTTGACGATGTTAAAGTTTCATTTACACCACATTTAGTCCCAGTAATAAGAGGAATTCAAACAACAAGCCATAGCTTCTTAAAAAAAGAACATGAAGACATTACTCCTGAAGAATTGAGAAAAATTTACGAAAAAACTTATGGTAAAGAATTCTTCATTAAACTAATGGATGATGGTGAAATCCCTCATTTAAGTTCTGTTAGAGGATCAAACTTTGTTCATATTGGAGGATTTGAAATAGATGATACTGGTAGAATTGTAATGTTATCATGTATTGATAATCTTGTTAGAGGAGCATCAGGACAAGCTATTCAAAATATGAATATAATGCTTGGATTAGATGAAACTACAGGATTAAAACATTTTGGAAATCACCCATAAAATATATAATACTCTAAAACAAAGACAAAAATTAAAAGGAGGGACATAATATGAAAACTTTGATAATTTATTATTCCCAACATGGAAGCACAGAAGTAGTAGCTAGAACACTTGCAAAAGAATTAAAAACCGATATACTTGAAATCACTGATTTAAAACAAAGAAGTGGATTTAAAAATAAAATAACTTCTTGCATTGATTCCATTAAAGAAACAAGGACTAAAATAGCTCCTTCTGAAGTAGATTTAAGTGAATATGATACAATTTACATAGGAACTCCAACTTGGGCAGGAAAACCAACACCTGCAATTATAACACTAATTGATAAGTGCAATTTAAGAGGAAAAGATGTGGTTCTTTTTGCAACAATGACGGGTAGAGGTGGACAGGCTACAGTAGACAGAATGAATGAAAAAGTAAAAGCACGTGGTGCTAGAATCATTGAGACATTTACTTTAAACACTAAAGATAAAGATATAGAATCTTTAATTAATGATACTGAAACTATTATTGAAATATTAGATTTAAAAATGTATAGCAGGTAAAATATGACTATTGATAAAAAATCTGAATTAAAAATTAGAGCTATTGAAAATGGTACAGTAATTGATCATATTACTGCAAATAAATCCTTGCATATCCTTAAAATATTAGGTCTTCCAGATGCTGAAACTAAAAATGTTACAGTAGCTATGAATGTTTCATCAAAGGAAATTGGTAGAAAAGATATTGTTAAAATTGAAAACAGAGAATTAAATCACGAAGAACTTGACCAAATCGCATTAATTGCTCCTAAGGCTAGTGTTAATATTATTCGAGATTATAAACCTGTAAAAAAAGATAAAATTATATTACCTGATACAATTACCGACATTATTAAATGTACAAATTCAAAGTGTATTACCAATTATGCAAATGAACCTATAATCCCTAAATTTAAAGTTATAAACACTCATCCACCTGTTGTTAGGTGCCATTATTGTGAAAAATTAATTAAAACAGAAGATATCGAACAGCAATTCGAATAATCTTCTTCTTATTTTTTAAAAAAATATTATTTTTGTAAAATAAAATTTTATTAGTTACCATACAGTTACTTAGTTACCTAATAGTTACAAAAACCATTTAAATAACTTTAATCATAGTTTTAACTACATTCAATACCAAATTAAATAAAAAAAGGTGTGATATTACATGAATGACGTTATAAAGTTTTTAAGTGAAAATCCATTAGTATACTTAGCAACAAAAGGTTTAGATGGAAATGCAAAAGTAAGACCAATACTATATTATTTTGAAGAGAATAATAAACCTTATTTTTGTACAAGTAACAAAAAACCAATGTACAAAGAATTAGATAATAATCCTAACTTTGAAATTACAACTGCGACTGCTGACTTTGCTTGGATCAGAATAAGTGGAAAAGTAGAATTTACATCTAATATAGAACTTAAACAAAAAGTTATTGATTCAAATGAATTAGTAAAATCATTATATCAAAGTGGAGATAATCCTGAATTTGAAGTTTTCACTATTTCTGGTGATGTTACAATAGCTGATTTTTCAGGAAACCCACCAAGAAATTACAAAATTTAATCAGAAATCTCAAGAGCTTGTTTGAAAGTATTTTTAATCTGATTTTTAATATCTTCATTTTTGTATTCATCATAATCAGATTCATATAAAACAAACATAGCAAGCTCATATATCACTTTATTTAATTTTTTACCATGTTCAGTTAAATGATATTCCGTAGAAATAGGAACAGTATTTAAAACTTTTTTTTCAACTAAACCATTGTTTTCTAATTCTTTAAGTCTTTGTGACAAAACTTTATTACTTAAATTAGGTTTATCTTCCTGAAATTCTTTAAATTGCTTTTTACCAAAAAACATGTCTCGAATTAACTGAATAGTCCATTTTTTATTAAATAACACAACTGCTTTATCAATAGGACATATACTTTCAGATTTCATAATTAAAGATATACATAAAAAACATTATAAATATTAGGTTTATTTAAAGATAAAAAATTAGCTAATTAAATAATCAGCTAATCTTTTAGATAATGCTAAAATTGTTAAAATTGGCGGCTTACCTGGAGATATAGGTAATACACTTGCATCATCAACAAATAAACCTTTAATTTCTGTTTCTAAGTTACTATCTACAAATTTTCCAATAGGTGCACTGCCTCCAGGATGAGCTCCCCGGTAAACTGTAGAAGCTATTGTAGTTGGATCAACACCTGCTTTTTCCAATATAAAACCTGCAGTAGTAGCTCCTTCAGCTAAAAATCTAATATCTTGAATAGTATTTATTTTAACAACATCTCCATCATCAGTTATATAACCTTTACATTCATCAGATGTTTTAACCATTATACTTAAGATATCTTTATCTTCAATATCTTTATCAATTTTAGAACGTATAAATGATGAAAAATGGGGTGATAAAACAAAATTCTTACCAACTACTAAACCTCCCATTTGAACTTCAGTATTAAAGTTAATATCTTTTATAACTCCTCCAACTGAAACAAAAGGATCAAAGAATATTTCTCTTCCAGCATCTATTCCTATTTTTCTTAAAATTAAAGCTGATCCAATAGCTCCTGCAGATAAAACAACAATATCAGAATTTAAAGTTTCTTCAACATTATTTTTAATAAATTTAACACCTTTAATTTGATTATCTTCAACTATTAAATCACTAATTTCTGCTTCATCAATGAATTTCGCACCATTTTCAACAGCTATGTCTACAAAATGTTTTCCAGTCCATTTTGCATCTGCTGGACATCCAAATGCACATCTTCCACATTGAACACATTTTTCTTCATAAATTGCTTTTGGCATTTTAACTGGATTTAAACCTAATTCTTGTGCACTATCCAAAAATAATTGAGTTCCTTTACCGATATGTGAATCATTCAAACCATGAACTTTAATTAATTTTTCAACATACTCATATTCTTTTGAAAGATTAATATCATATTCATATAACTCTTCATCCAATGCTCTTACCATATTCGCCATTGAAACCATTGTAGAACCACCAACACAAGTAGTTGAAAGCAGGTCTACATTATCATCATATTTATCATAATAATTAAAAGCATCTTTAGAGTCAATATATTTTCCTTTTTCGATTATTGTTACTGGCACATTAGCTTTAGCTAATTCCATAGCAAGTATTGCTCCACCAGCTCCAGAACCTACAATTATTACCATTCAATCACCTTATAACTTTTTAGAAAAAATCTATAACATGAGTTATATTTTTTATCATATATAAACACTAACGATAATTAATTATTAAAAAAAGAAATTGAAAAAAGATTCTATTTTTAAACAGCATCCCTTTTCCAGCCAGACATTATACCATAATCTTTCCCAACACCATATTCACTTATACAATATCTGCTTTCATAACCTGCACCAGATAGATAATCTGCTAACCTTTTAGCTAATGCCAAATAAGTTAAAGTTAATGGTTTTCCAGAAGTTTCAGGAAGTACTGAAATATCACAAACATACAAACTTCTTATTTCAGTTTCTAAATTACTATTTACAATATCACCAATAGAAGCACAACCTGTTGGATTTATAGCCTTAGTTTCACTGCCTTTTATTGTATCTTCACTGACTCCAGCCCTTATTAAAACTTTTTTAGCTGTTTCAATTCCTTCTTTTAAACCTGCAATAGAATCAATACCTTCATCAATTTCATTACCTTCATCATCAATATATCCTTTTCCAGAATCAAGAGATCTTACTGAAATTGAAAATAAGTCCTCATCTTTACAATTTAAATCTTCTTTTAAAGATTTTGAAAATCTTGGAGCCAATATAAATTTTTCACCTGCAGCTATTGCATTCATTTGAACTTCAGATTGTTGATTAATATCTTTTAATATTCCACCAACATCTACTGCACCAGAGTATTTAAACTCTTTTCCAGTATTAATTCCAACACTTCTTAAAAACAATGTTGAACCAATTGGACCTGCAACTAAAATAACCCTGTTGGAGTAACTAACACGATCATAACCATCTTTAACATACCTAACTCCAACAATCTCATCATTTTCAACAATTAACTCTTCATTTTCAATATTATCAATTACAGACAAACCATAAGCTTTTCCATAATTTATACATTTTAATGCTGTCCATTAGCATCTTGAGGACATACAAATCCACAACCTCCACAATTACCACAAAGATTTTCATCAATTGCTTTTAACATCTTTTTAGGTCCTAAAACAGTTTTTCTAGCAGCATCAATAAAAGCTTCAGTTGCTTTTCCAATATGTGCATCATCCATTTGTTTAACACCTAACAGTTCTTCAACATAATCATAATAATTAGATAAATCAATTCCAGCATCTTTTAATTCATTTTCCAATGCTCTTTGCATATTTGCCATTTCAATTAAAGTTGATCCACCTACACAATTGCCATTTTTAATATCCTCACCAATAGTTTTTAAATCTTGAATAACATCAGTATCTGATCCTTTTTCAAGTATTGTTGTAAGTATTCCTGCTCTGACTAATTGAGCAGCCAATAGTCCAGCACCTGCACCGGACCCAACAATAATTGCCATAATATCACATCAAAATAGTTGTTAAAGTAAAAATTACTTCCAATAATATATTTAACATCAATATATAAAAACTTTCATATCGATTAATGATATTAAACTTAATAACCATAAAAATCAAAAATATAATTTAATATAATTATTATGGATATGAAACAATGGAAGAAAATCTTGATTTATTCGAAAAACTCATTGAAAAAACCATTTCCAAAGTAGATTACGTTGACATTAGAGCTGGAAATGGAAATAACACCTCCATAATTATGAAAGATGGGGAAATACAAGAAATTAACACTGGAAACTCATTAGGTGTAAGAATAAGAGTTTTAAATAACGGTGCATGGGGATTTGCTTATACTAATGATTTAACAAAATTAGATGAAATTGCTGAAACATCTATAAAAATATCAAATTCACTTCATGGAGATGAATCACTATCCAAAGCAGATGCAATCCAAGACAAAGTAAGTACTGATGTTAAAATACCATTTACTGATGTTTCCATAGAGGAAAAAAAAGACATAATGACTGAAGCAAGTAAAGCAGCCACATTAACTGAAGTAACAAGTACAACTGTTTCTTATTCTGATGCTCAAAGTCAAGAAATTATTTTAAGTAGTGAAGGTACAAACATTGAAATGAACATGAACAGAGTTGCGATGTTCTTAAATGCTGCTGCAACTGATGGAAACATGATGCAAATTGGACATGATAGTATTGGAGGAGTTAAAGGATTTGAAGCTATAAATGATGTAGACATTGAAAAGTTTGGAAGAAACATAGGTCAAAAAGCTGTAAGATTATTAAAAGCTGACAGTGCACCTTCTGGAAGATTTCCAATTATTGCAGACCCAAATTTAACTGGAGTATTTGTTCATGAAGCATTAGGTCATGCAGTAGAAGGAGATTTAATTTTACAAAATGATTCAATCCTTAAAAATAAATTAGGAACCCAAATAGGTTCTGACATAGTTAATATTTATGATGATGCCAGCTTAAAAGATGGATTTGGATATTACCCTTACGATGTAGAAGGAGTTAAAACTAAACCTAACCATTTAGTAAAAGATGGAAAATTAATATCCCTTTTAAATTCAAGAGAAACAGCATCAAAATTAAATATGAAATCTTCAGGAAACGCAAGATCAATAATTGCAGACAAACCAATTGTAAGAATGAGTAATACATACTTAAAACCTGGAGATATGACTTTTGAAGAATTAATAGAAGATATCCCTAATGGAATTTATCTTAAAGGCTCAAGAGGAGGACAAGTTGATACTGGAAAAGGGATATTCCAATTTAATGCAGCTGAAGGGTTTAAAATAGAAAATGGAGAAATTACCACCCCATTAAGAGATGTTTCATTATCTGGAAACATATTAGAAACTTTAAAAAATGTTGATGCTATTGGTGATGATTTCAAACTAAGCGTTGGATTCTGTGGAAAAGATGGTCAAACAGCACCAGTAGGAGATGGTGGACCACACACAAGAATTTTAAATGCTTTAGTTGGTGGAAATAGCTAACTAAACAGCAGGTGAAATGATGATAAGTGAAAAAAATGGAGAGTATTTGATAAACATAGCCAAAAAAGCAGTAAAAACTTACCTTGAAACTGGCGAACAAATGTCAATACCAAAAGACTGTCCAGAAGAACTTAAAGAAAAATTAGGTGTTTTTTTAACTTTAAATAAAAATAATCAATTAAGAGGCTGTATTGGATATCCAGAACCTATTGAAAGTGCAATCCAAGCTACAATTAGTGTAGCTATTTCAGCAGCATGTGAAGACCCTAGATTCCCACAAGTTCTCCCTGAAGAATATAATGATTTAGAATTTGAAGTTACAGTCCTAACAAAACCTAAATTAATGGAAATTGCACATCCTAAAGAATATTTAACTAATATTAAAATTGGAACTGATGGATTAATGATTAAAAAAGGATATTCAAAAGGATTACTCCTCCCACAAGTAGCAACTGAAAACAATTTTGATGTGGAAACTTTTTTAGAACACACTTGTATGAAAGCTGGAATTAGTGCAGACAGTTATTTAGATGAAAGTTGTGATGTATACACATTCCAAGGCCAAATATTTAAATAGTGATACCATGATGATACCAACAATACCTACCCCTGATGAATTACTTGATAAAGGATTTAGTAGAGGTAAAAAACAAGCAGATTTAATGAGAACTCAAAAAATACCAAAACATTTGAAAGGAAAAAGAATTGAAGAAAGAAGAGTTATAACTTCCTGTCAAGTAATTAAAGATAAACTAAAATCTATTTTAGATAGTATCCCGGACATAGAAGATCTCCCCCCATTTTATCAAGATTATATAGATATTACTGTTGGTGTGGATGATATGAAACAAGCTCTTGGAGGGCTTAACTGGGCATATGGTATTTTAACACAACTTGAAAAAGAATATGGAAGTAAAATTAGAAAAAATCCTTCTGAAAAAGCAACAACCCTTCAAAAACAAGCATATGGTAGAATTGCTTCTGTAGTCAATAAAATTAAAAAGAATTTAGACTTTTTAGACTTTGCAAAAGCTAATTTAAGAAATATGCCAACAATCGATTTTGATGCAACAACAATTGTGATAGCAGGTTTCCCAAATGTAGGAAAATCTACTCTTCTTAATCAAATATCTGGAGCAGATCCACAAATAGCTAATTATCCTTTTACAACTAAAGGAATTCAAATAGGTCATGTTGAAAGACATTGGAAAAGCATCCAAATTATTGACACTCCCGGACTTTTAGATAGGCCTGTTTTAGAAATGAATGATATTGAACTAAACGCAATAGTAGCTCTTGAACATTTAGCTGATGCTATTTTATTTATTTTTGATGCATCTGAAACATGTGGATTCGCACTAGAAAGCCAATATAATTTATTAAAACAAATTGAAAAAATATTCAGCAATATTCCTGTGATATACTTATTCAATAAGATGGATCTTATTGAAGATACTAGTTATGTAGAACAGTATGTTGATGAGTTAGATAACTCTATTTTCATATCAGCTATTGAAGGAGAAGGAATTGATAAAATAAACAAAGTTTTAGAGTCTGTTAAAAAAATAGAGAGAAACCAAGAAGAAGAATATTAAAGATATCTTTATATATCTAAAGTTCATAATAACAATTAAATTCAATTAAATAAAATGGAGTGAAAAATATGGTTGAAAAAGATATTATTGAAACAAAACTCAGTGAAAAAAAAGAACAAGCAGAAGAAAAATTCGATGAAAAAAAAGAACAAGCAGAAGAAAAAATTAATTCACACAAAGAAAAATTAAATGAAAAAAGAGAACAAACCAGAAATATAGCTGGAAAAATGAGTGAAGATTTATCTAGAAGCTTTGATGAATTCCAAGATGGTATTAAATCAGTACAAAAAATTATTGACCAAAAAATTGAAGACTATAAAAAAACAACAATCCATAGTTTAGATGTTGATTTAATAGAAACTGAAGAAAAATACTATTTAAAAGTAGATGTTCCAGGAATTGAAAAAGAAGAAATTGATATTGAAGCTGGAGATAAAGATATTTCCATTACAGCTACATTTAAACCATTTATTGAAGAAATTGAAGAAGAAAATACTGTTTTAATTTCTGATATAAAACAAGGAAGATGTAGTAAAAGCATTACTTTCAACAATAATATTGAAATTGATGAAATTACTGCAAAATTCAACAATGGAACAGTATTAATAACTATTCCTAAATTAAAAACACCAAAAAATAAAATTAATGTAGAATAAATTTTCTACATATTCTTTTTTTTATTAATATCTTACTTTACCAATGTGTCTTGTAGCACCTGGATCTTCACCATTAAAGTGTGCTAAATAATAAATAAACCATTCTAAAGGAATTACAAAGATTAATGGAGATAATAATGGATTAACATCTGCATAATCTTTTAAATTATAAATAATTGATTTTAATTCTAAATTTTTAGAAACATCAATAGCTTTATCAGTTATTTCATCTGCTTCAAAATCAGAATGTAAGAAAATAATTGGAACATCTTTTTCTGCACGCTCTATTAACCCATGCCTAAATTCCGCTGAATAAAGTGGGCATGCATGTTTAATTGCTCCTTCCATAAGCATAGTCATAGCTAATTTAAAAGAAAGACCAAAATTAGGTCCACTACCTAGACAATAAAATATATCCTCATCTTTAAATTCTTTAGCTAATTTTTTATTATCTTCCTCAGTAGTTTTTAATAAATTTTCAATAATATCTGGAATACGTTTCAAATCACCTAACAATTCATCAGCTTTATCATAGTTAGACCCTTTAAATAAAATTTGATAAAGACAAGCTAATTGAGTTACATATGTCTTTGTTCCAAGAATTGCTGTTTCTCTTTCACATTGTGTTACTATTGGAGTTTTAGCTTCTTTTATCATTGAACTATCAGGCTCATTAGAAATTGAAACAGTTTGAATTCCATATTCATTAGCTCTTTTAAGAGAAGCTAATGTATCTGCAGTTTCTCCAGATTGTGATGTGAAAATAGCTATTGAATTTTCTCCATTAATTAACTTTTTATTATAATAAAATTCATAGCCAGTAAATACTTCTATATTCATGTCACAAGACATTCTTAATGCATCCCTAACACTATAACATGTTGAAATAGAACTACCACAACCAATTAAATAAATTTTATCTGCTTTTGATACAGCTTCTGAAACACTATCCATTTTAGACATTTCACTTTCAAAAGTCTTTCTAAGTGAATCAGGTTGCTCCATCATTTCATCATACATTTTATAGTTCATTGCTTAAACTCCTTAAAATTAATATATAATACTTATAATATTGTTTATTAACATATAAAAATGTTTTTTAAAAATCGATACTTTAATTAATTAAATATTATTAAATTTATAAATATGAACATAAATTTATCTTCAGTTGGAATGGAAAAAGGCAGACAATATGAGACAATAATAACCACAATAAGCTCTGAAGGTAAAAAGAATGCTGCACCTATCGGAGTTATATGTACTGGCAAAGATACTGTGATATGTCGGATATTTAAAGGAAGCACTACTTTAGAAAACATCATATCTCAAAGGGAATTTATTGTAAATATTACTGAAAACCCCCAATTATTTACATTAGCTACAATCGATAATATTCCAGAAAATAATTTTGATGAAAATAATTCTATTAAGAACATTGAAAGCTATTTTAAATGTGAAGTCAAAGATTTAATAGAAGCAATTAAAAAAAGTGATCCTGTTAAAAAAGATTCTGAAGCTATTGTTATAAAAGCTAAAGTCACAGAACATGTTATTAATAAAAATATAAAAGCAATTAATCGTGCAATGGGATTACTTATTGAAACATTAGTTAATTTTACAAGAATTGATATTGTTGATGACAAACAGAAAGAATATTATCTCGGAAGATTCCAAGAAGCAAAAAGAGTAATAAATAAAGTTGGATCTAAAGAAGAGCAAAAATCAATCAACAGAATAAAAAAAGAATTAATAAAAAAAGGATATTCTCCTTAATTTTTAATTACCTCTATAAATTCAAAGTTAGTACAATCAAACAAACCCTTATCAGAGATTTTTATAGACGGAATTACTAAAAGTGCCATAAATGACATCGTCATAAATGGAGAATCTAATTTACATCCAAAATCAATAGCTATTTTTTGTAGTTTTTCTAATTTTTCAGCTACTTTATAACTATCTTCATTTGTCATTAAACCTGCAATTGGTAAAGCAAGAGATTCTTCAAAGTCACCATCAACAATGACAAAACCACCCTTATTTTCTATTAAACAATTAACTGCTTTTGCCATATCTTCACTATTAGTTCCAACCACTACAATATTATGAGAATCATGAGCTACTGAAGAAGCAATTGCACCTTTTTTAAGATTAAATCCTTTTATAAACCCATTAACTATTGAATTTCCACCATATCTTTCAACAATAGCTATTTTTAAAATATCTTCTTCTAAATCAGGTTCAATAAAATCATTCTTAGTAGTTAATGATGCATTTTCCATTTCAGTTATTAACTCACCGTTAAAACATTTAATTACATTAACTTCAACTGAATGTTTATTGCAAAATATTTCAAAATCATCACTTTGTTTTTTAGAAACATCAAATGTATTTTTAAATTCAGTGTCTTTTACATCAAACAAAACATTTTCACCATCAAAAACACATTGCCCTTTAATATATGTTTTTAAAATATTAAAATTGACTAAATTATCTACAATAACATAATCTGCCTGCATCCCTTTTACAATAGCTCCAGTATTTAATTTATAATGTGTTGATGGATTAATTGTAACCATTTCAACTGCATTTATAGGATTAATATCTAAAAAAATAGCTTTTTTAATAGATTCATTTAAATGACCTTTGATTAAATCAGTAGTATGTTTATCATCACTTACAATAAAATCAAAAATAGGTAAATGTATTCTTTTTTCCAGAACATCATTCGGCATTTTTCCGAATTTTTCATGATTTTTCCAATAGTTTAATCTTTCATTAAAATCAAAAAGAGCTTCCATATTTTTAGCAGAAGACCCATCACGAACCATAATTTTCATGCCTTTTTCTTTTTTCTCAATAGCTTCTGCAAAACTACTGCATTCATGGTCAGTAGATATCTCTTTAGCAATATATTTATCTAAATCTTCACCAGAAAGTAAAGGTGCATGGCCATCAACAGGTTTTCCAATTTCATGAGCTTTTTGTAACTTAGCTAACACTTCCAAATCATCATTTATAACTCCTGGAAAATTCATCATTTCAGCAAGTGCAACGACCTCCTCTCTTTTGAGAAGTTCACCAATATCATCACTATCTAAAATAGCTCCAGATGTTTCAAAACAAGTTGCAGGAACACAAGAAGGAGCAGAAAAATAAAAATTAAAAGGAACAGATTTTGCATTGTCAATCATAAACTCTATTCCTTCAACCCCTGCAACATTAGCTATCTCATGAGGATCACAAACAACTGACGTAGTACCAAATCTCACAGCCAATTTTGCAAATTGAGCTGGTGTAAGCATAGTACTTTCAATATGTATATGAGAATCAATAAATCCTGGAAGAATAATTCCATCAATATCCAATTCATCATCACTATCAATGACTATTGGAACTATTTCCTTAAATATACCCTCTTCCACCAAAATACGTGCTGGATAAATTGAATCAGATATAACATCTAACATATATGCACTAAATTGCATTTAATCACTTTCATTTAAAGATTCATATAAAAGAGGTAAAAATGTTCCAATATCAGTTACAATACTAACTACTTGTGCACTTCCCCTATCAGATAATTTAGTAACTGTAGCAGGATTAATATCTACACAAATACTTTTAACTTTTGAAGGTAATAAATTACCCATAGCTATTGAATGCAACATTGTAGCAATCATAATTACCATATCAACTTGTTGAGCTTGTTCACGCATTAATTTCTGTGATTCTACTGTATCAGTTATCACATCAGGTAATGGGCCATCATCACGAATAGACCCAGCTAAAACATATGGAATATCCTTTTTAACACATTCATACATTATCCCACCAGTTAAAGTACCATCTTCAACAGCATTTTTAATAGAACCAGAACGATTAATTTTATTAATTGCTCTCATATGGTGAGTATGACCGTGAGCTATAATATCTCCAGTTTCCACTTCAATACCTAATGAAGTTCCAAATATATTACTTTCAATATCATGAGTAGCTAATGCATTTCCTGCAAGAAGAGCATCAACATACCCTTCCCTAATTAAAGCTGCTAAATATTTACCAGAGCCTGTATGAACAATAGCAGGACCTCCAACAATAGCTATTTTCCCCCCTTTATTTTTAATTTCTTTAATTTCTTTTGCAATTCCCCTAATTAAATTCATTAAAGGTTTTTCAGAAGAAACCTCACTGTTCATAAACTCAAAAGTCCCATCTTTTTCTCTAGACCTTTGAGGAGGTGTAACTTTTATCCCTTCACGACCAACAACAATCATGTCTCCTGCTTTAACATCAGCTATTGGTTTAACTGTTGCACGAGAAGTTTCTTCATCAACACAAATTAAACAATCCATTTCAATGTTTTCAACAACAACCCAATTCCCATTATACAAAATATGTGTAGGATGATTTGAAGTAGAATAAAAACCTTCCGGAGCAACTTTATTTTTTGAAGATGCAACTAATTCAACTTCTTTTAGCTCAGATATTGATGCACCCAACACAGACAACTCATCTAAAATAGAATTTAAAAGATCCACAGATTCTGCATAAACTGCCATTTTAACTTTACTAGTATCAGTTTTTCTTTTACCTACATCAAATTCTAAGAAATCAAAATCTCCACCTTTGTCCATAATTATATCCAATGCTTTTGGTAAAGTTAATGAATCTATAACATGGCCAGAAAGTTCAATTGTTCTACTATTCATAATGTTTGCTCCTAATTATTAATTATTAATATAATAATTTTACTTTAAGCTAATATTTAAATGATTCCATCTAATTTTCTAAAATCATAAAATGAAAAAAAGTGAAAATTAACAAAAAATACTCAAAAATATAAACAAACATCATATATTTTAACTTTAATGCAAATAAATAAATAGAAGTTATAATAAAATAGTATAAAAAATCATAATTGGAGGGAAAAATGAAAATAAAACCATATATGAAAAAAATAATAGTAATAATTATTGCAATAATTGCCATAGCAGTCTGTTTAAGCGTAGTATCTGCAGATGATTATAAAAATAGTCCTGATACAACATCCACGACAAATACTTCAGATAAATTAGGATGTTGTTCTGTTGTTATTCAGCTCAAAGGTAATGAAAGTGTAATGTCATTTAGAAGAGATGCAAAAAATGAAGCCAATATAAACATAACTGAAGAAAAATGGCACAACACGACTATTCTGAAACAATATAAAAAAGAAGGAGGATACTTCGTTCAAACAATTATCACAGAAGATGGATGGATTATGGGATTTGGAGGCATAGATGATGGAATACACAACAAACAAATAGAAAATATCACCTCAGAAATAGTATCAAGCAAAAATATATCTAATGGAAATTTACAAAAAATTCAAAATATAAAACAAAAATTTGGATTAGGACATGTTGTAATAAAATCTCCCGAAGGAAATTATGGAATTGCAATGGCAAACACACACATAAAAGGAAAACTAAAAGAAGGTGATTATCTCTCAATACCAAATAGATATAAATATTCCAGATCAGGAACTATAGCTAACCAAAGCGCAGACCCCGTAGATTCAGCAATACAACTTGCAACCTCTGATGCATATGGATTAAGTAGACGGGACATCATGACTTATCATTACAAACCAATTGACAATGATACTTTTAAAGGACATGGCATCGATATTTTTGCATCAAATGATGATGGAAAACAATTCTCCCAACATAATGCCCAAAATTGTGATAACTTCTATTACAACAACACATTCCACGATAAAAAAGACATACCAATAGCACCTAAGAAAATGTATGTTGGAACTCATTTATTCGAAAACCACAAAACAAACAATCAACTAATATCAGTAGCAACTTTAATAATAAGTACCATACTCATTGTCACTATAAGTTTAAAAATAATTCATAACAAAAATCAACGCAAAAAGCTATAACAATGATAAGAAATCATAAATGATTTTAGAAGCAGAAACTGCACTAATATCACCTAACCTATCACCTGCAGTTTCCACAACATCCATTCCCACAATATTTTTTAGAGATAATGTCTGAAGTATAGCTTCTACATGACCATACAAAATACCTGCAGGAGTAGGATTACCAACACATGGAACTACAGATGGATCAAAAACATCCATATCGATAGATAAATAAATTGGAGTATCAATTGTATTTAAATAATACTCTATATTATCAAGATGATGAAATACAGCATTATTTTTAAATGTTGTAATATTAGACTGAGACTTAACAAAATCTTCTTCTTCTTTTGAAGCTGATCTAATACCTATCTGAATCAGTTCTTTAATACCCATTTCATGAACTCTTTTCATAACACTTGCATGAGAATACTTTTCTCCAATAAATGCATCTGCCAAATCTCTATGAGCATCTAAATGAACTACAGTTATATCATCATATCTTTTAGTTAATGAATTAAGAGCACCAATAGTTAAACTATGCTCCCCACCAATGATTAATGGTTTAATTGTTAAATCAGATAATTCATTAACTGTATCTTCAATTATATCACATGTTTTTTTACAATTCCCAGGAATAACATTAACATCACCGAAATCATAAAAAATAGTGTCTAAATCTGTGTTAAAAATAGTATTATATTTTTCAAACCCATAAGAAGCTTCTCTAACTACTATAGGTCCAAAACGTGAACCTGAATGATAAGATGTTGTACTATCAAATGGAACGCCAATTATTCCCCAAGCACCTTTTTCAAGGTTGTCAAAATCAATAATTTCCTGGGAAAAAGCAAATTTCCATGGTTCATAAGTATTTAAAAGCATAATAAATCAAAAAAAGAACTAAATAAAATTATTTAGTTCTCATAATTTTCATATTTCCTAAAGCTACGATGTAATCTACTTCAATACCTTCAGTAATTTGATCTTTTAATTCTTCAGGCATAGGTAAATCTAAAGTATCATAATTTTCCATATCCATTAATTGAACATTATTACCTTGGATAGATAAAACTTGTCCAACTCTTTTATCAATAATTGGAATATCTACTTTAGTATCTACAGGTTTTACAATACTTCTTTTTTGATTATCAAAAATACCTACAGCTTCTAATCTAGCTTTAGCAGCTCCATGTTTACCAGGGGATGAAGTAGTTAAACTTGTAATTTTAGATGCTTCCCCACCTAATACTATATATTTACCAACTTTTAATGTTTTAATCTCTACAACTTTTGTTGACATTAATTTTCCTCCATAAATTAAAAAATAGATTTAAAAGTAATCTATAATAAGAATTATTTTAGATTAATAATAATTCTATCCCACATTTTATATAAATTATTCGTTTTAATTACTAGAATCTTTGATAATAAATATTAAATAGAAATTACAAAATTAAAACAAAGTGATAAAAATGAAAATAGCTATTGTATCAGGAAAAGACGAAGGTCCAACAAAGTTAAATGCTTTTGATAATGCACTAACCGATGCTGGAATAGGAGATGTTAATTTAATTAAGGTATCAAGTATGCTTGAAAGAAATACGCAAATTAAAAGCTTACCAAAACTCAAACCCGGAGCAATGGTGAATTGTGTACTTTCTTCAATTACATCAAGTAACCCCGGAGATACAATAACTGCAGTTGTAGCAGTAGCTATTGGAGAAAAATTAGGGTGTGTAGTTGAAACTACTGGAACAAATAAAGATAAACAAGAATTAATTGATGAAGCTAACTTTATGGTAAACTATATGATGGAAAAACGTGAAGAAGAAATTAAAGAAATTATAATCGAATCATCTAGCACCACTGTAAAAAATATAGCTTCAGTTGTAGCTTCAGTTGTTTATCTAAATGATAATATAATTGAGGAATAAACTATGGATGCAAAAGATAAAAAAATAGCTACCGACCTTTGTTATGAAATTATAAAAGAAGTAGGAAGAGCTATTAGACCACATGTCGGAAAACCAGAATCTGGAGAAAAAGTTAAAATGGGTGCTGATGGAACACCCACATCATATATTGATGTTATAGCTGAAGACCAAGTAATAAATATATTAAAAAATGCTCCAGTAAATTCATACATAGTTAGTGAAGAAATAGGTGAACTAAAACTTGGACATGGAAAAAAAGAAAGTATTACTTTAACTCAGGAACTTAGGCGAACTGATTTAACTCCTGAAGAAAAACCTAAATTTATTTTCTTAGTAGATCCCATTGACGGAACCAGCAATGCAATTAAAGAAATTCCTGCATATGGAATATCCATTGCCGTTGCAGATGTTCCAGAAGGAAGATTAGCTACATTAAATGATGTTGAACTTGGATTTATTAGTAATTTTGGAAATGGTAACTTCTTTGAAGCTGAAAAAGGAAAAGGATGTTGGTTAAATAATGAAACAGTTCATCCATCAAAAACAGTGAATATCAGTGATATGTCTCTTGGAGGATTTACTAAAAGTGGAACCGAAGCAGCATCTAAATTAGTAGATAATGCCAGACGCATGCGTGTTTTAGGATCAGTTGTCTTAGAACTATCTTATGTGGCTAGTGGTAGGTATGATGCATTTCTCGATTTGAGAGGCAGTAGAATAATAGACATAGCAGCATCTAAATTAATTGTTGAAGAAGCAGGAGGAGTTATTACAAATAAATACGGTGAAAAATTAAACAATAAATTAAGTATTTATGAAAAAACCATAGTTGTTGCAGCAAATAACCAAATACTCCACAAACAAATAATAGACATCTTAAACGACAATGAAAGTGATGTTATTGGAGAAGTAGGAATAGTAAGTAGAGTCGATGAATATCATGCAATACTATTTTCAGTGAAAATCATTGATTATCTTTTAAACAACGGTATAACTGTAACTATTGAAAAAACATTAGCTAGAAAACTTGAAAAACTCAAAAAAGATCCAAACTTAAAAACAATAATTAATGAAACTATACTAAAACATCCAGAATTAAAAGAGCAATTAAAAAATTTAAATTTTAATATTGAATTTAAATTACTTTCAAAATCAATACCTGACTTTAAAAGTGATATGGCAATTATCCTTGGAGGAGATGGAACTCTTTTAAGAACACAAACAAAAATGACTGAAGAAATACCTATATTTGGAATTAATATGGGTACTGTAGGATTTTTAACTGAAATAGAAGTTAATGAAACATTTGATTCCTTGAAAAAAATACTAAAAGGAGAATATTACTTAGAAAAAAGAACCAAATTAGTCGTTTCTCATGAAAACCACCATTATTCTGCATTAAATGAAGTTGTTATAATGACTGATGAACCTTCAAAAATGCTTCATTTCCAAGTACAAGTAGATGGAGAAATTATTGAAGAATTCAGAGCAGATGGTTTGATTATTTCAACACCTAGTGGATCTACAGCATATTCCATGTCTGCAGGAGGACCTATAGTTGATCCAAATGTTGGTGGTTTTATTATTATACCAATTTGCCCATACAAATTAGGTGTAAGACCATTTATTGTATCTGACGAAAGTGAAATTATTGTCAAATTACTTAAAAAAGGTAAAACAGCAGTATTTGTAATGGATGGTCAAATAAACGAAGAAGCAGAATATCAAGAAGAAATTAGATTTAAAAAATCAGATAAACATGTTTACTTTATAAGAAACTCAAATAAATGCTTCTATAAAAAAGTTAAAGATAAATTAAATGAAGGAGGGATTAACGACTAATGAATAATCTTGTAATTGACATGACTCATGGCGGAGTTAAAATAGCCATTAGTCTTGCAAAAAAAAGAGAAACTGTCTATGCATATGACATTTATAATACTTTAAAAAATATTGATAAAAAAATGTTAGAAATTTATAATGTTAAAATTATAGATTTAGAATATTTGAAAAATTTAACAGGAAATATAAAAGTCATTTACCCAGTTCATTTACCTTTAACTAAAAATGATATCAAAAAGTATAATCAAAATTTAAATTATACCTTTTTAACCCATCATGAAATAATTAAAGAACTTTTAAAAGATTGGGGAAAAAATATACCTAAAATTGAAATAACTGGAGTTAAAGGAAAAACTAGTTGTGTTTTCATGTTAAAAGAAATTTTAATTAATGAAAATCCATTGATATTATCTAGTTTAGGTGCATTATTATATGAAAAAGGCAATGAAAAAGTACTTAAACAAAATATATCAATTACTCCCGCAAATATTAAGGAAACAATTGATCTCGCATATAAAATAAGCAATCCAATATGCGATATAGCTAATGGAAATTGTGAAAGTCAAAATATCAAAAAGTATAATTGTGCAATCTTTGAAACATCTCTTGGTGCTAGTGGTATTGGTGATGTTGGTCTTTTAACAAATATTACAGAAAATTACACAATAGCTAAAAATAAAAGTAATGCAGCTATTGCAAAAAGTCAAATATTTAACTGCAATACAGTAGTTATCCAAAAAGAAACATTAGATAACTATTATACCAATATAAAACACAAAAAACTAAATACTTTTTCATTAGATAATAAAAATGCTAATTTAACTGTTAAAAATGTAATCTATGATCTAGATAAAACAAAAGTTCAGGTAACTTATAATAATATAATAACCACAAACAACAAAGTAATTTCTGGAGAACTAGAAATTAATACATTTGCTCCCGGAAAACATCATGTGAAAAATGTTTTAGGAGTTATAACAACATGTTTATCCCTAAATATTCCTAAAAATCAAATAATAAATGGATTAAAAAATTATAAAGGAATTAAAGGAAGAACCAATAAAAAAATAATAGAAAATTCCATAATAATAGAAGAAATTAATCCTGGAATTAACACTAAAACTATTGAAGAATCAATAAATATGCTGAAAGATTTAGAAAACTATTACATAGCTATTGGTGGAGATTATGGAATAACTTGTGAAGAAATTGATGAATATAAAGTTAGTAATTATTTAAACAACATAAAACAAGATATTATTTTAACTGGAGATGTAGGTGCTGGAATTTTAAAAAAAATGAATAAAAAAGTAAAATATTCAAAAGATTTCAAAAATATATACCAACAAGCTATACACAATAATAAAAATTTACTTTTAATTTATCGTTCAGATTATAGGAAACTTAACGAAAGATAAATAAAAATGTAACATTAGTTTTACATAAAATTGAAACATTTAATAAATATTAGCTAAATAATATAACTTGTAATTTAATGATAGTTATAAGTTAAAACTTATTCTAAAAAAAAGAAATGATACTTTTAAAATGGAGATTATATTTTGAACGTTGGAACAAGAGGAAGTCAATTAGCACTTGCACAAACTAATCAAGTTTGTAAAGATTTAGCATCCATTACAAAAGAAAATATTGATGTTGAAATCATTAAGACAAAAGGTGACAAAATAACTACTTCTCAATTATATAATATAGATGCAAAAGGTCTTTTTACTAAAGAACTTGATAAAGCATTACTTGAAGAAGAAATAGATTTTGCAGTACATAGTTTTAAAGATTTACCAACTGAATTAAATGAAGATCTTGAAATAGTTGCTGTTCCAAAACGTGTAGCTCCTAATGAAGTATTAATCTCTAATAAAAATTGGGATGAATTAGGACCAGATTCCAAACTTGGAACAAGTAGTCTTAGAAGAGAAGCTTTTTGTAATCATCATGGAAAAAACTTCACTCTTAAACCAATTAGAGGTAATATTGAAACTAGAATCAATAAAGTTAATACAACAGATTTAGATGCAACTATAATGGCTCAAGCAGGATTAATAAGATTAAATCTTACACAGCATATAAAAACTGTCTTTCCTTTAGATTATATCACTCCTGCTGCAGGTCAAGGAGCACTAGCCATTATAACTAGAAAAGATTCAGATAAAAAAGAGATTATTTCTAAATTAAATGACTATCAATCACAGCAAGAAGTATTTGCTGAAAAAAAAGTGCTTGAAGAACTGGGTGTTGGTTGTCAATGGCCAATTGGTACTATAGCACAAGTAAAAGAAAAACAATTTAGCATATACTCAATCCTATTAACCAAAGAAGGAGAAATTTTAAGCAAACACACTGAAAAAGGATCACTAAAAGAAGGAACCCAACTTGGTAAAAAAATAGGAAAAAAATTTAAAGAATATGTTTAATTTGGAGGACTAAAATTGAGAACTGTAAATGTAGGAGTTATTGGAGTAGGTGCAATGGGATACAACCATGCACGTGTATATTACAAATTAGAAGAAGCAAATTTAGTAGCAGTTAGTGATGTAAGTGAAAGAACATTAAATAAAGTAGCTAAAAAATATGATGCTAAAGGTTTCACTGATTATGAAGATTTACTCAAAGACCCTGAAATAGAAGTAGTTAGTGTATGTGTTCCAACTACATTCCACCATGATGTTGTCATGGAATCTATTAAACATGGAAAACATGTATTAGTTGAAAAACCAATAGCTTTCACATTAAAAGAAGCAGAAGAAATGATTACTGCTGCAAAAGAAGCTGGAGTTATATTAGCAACAGGACATGTGGAAAGATTTAACCCTGCTGTTCAAAAAGCTAAAGAACTCATTGAAAATGATGTGATTGGAGACATTGTATCTGCATCTGCAAAAAGAGTAGGGCCATTCCCTCCAAGAATAAAAGATGTTGGAGTAACCATTGACTTAGCTATCCATGATTTAGATGTTATGAACTACCTCTTTGATGAAGAAGTAATTCAAGTTTATGGTACTATGAACAGTATTTTAGAAAAATGCGAATTTGAAGACCATGCAGAAATTATGATAAACTTTGAAAATGAATCTACAGGAATCCTTGAAGTAAATTGGTTAACTCCATACAAAAGGAGACAAATTGAAGTAACTGGAACTGATGGAATCATTTCAGTAGATTACATTGAACAAAGCATAGATGTATATGGTAAATTTGCTCAAGATATTGACATAAAACATGAAGAACCATTGAAAGAAGAATTAAAATCATTTTTAAACTCAGTAGTTAATGAAACTGAACCCGAAATTACTGGTGAAGATGGTCTTAAAGCACTTAAAATGGTAATAGCAGCTACCAAATCTTCTAAAGAACATAAACCTATTAGTTTAGATGAACTTGAATAAGTGGTTTTTATGAAACAAAAATTAATTAAAAAAGCACAAGAGCTTAGACAACATGGTTTCACAACTGGAGAGATAGCTGATGAACTTAATGTAAGTATGGATACTGCTAGATGGTTAACTCTTCAAAAACCAGCTGAAGAAAAACCTGAAGCTCCAGTAGACTTTTTTATAAATTGGAAAAGTTTAGGTGAAAATTCAACTCGTTTAAGATATGTTTCAGGAGCTTTAAGTGATATGGCACTAGCTCATGGAGAAGCACAAGTAGTTCTTGGAATAGCAGTTAGTGGTGTGCCATTTGCAACTATGATGGCTGATTTTTTAGAAGAAATGAGTGAAGTCGAAACATCACTTGCAGTATACCACCCTCACAAACATAGGAAAGAAAAAGATGATGGTGAAGGAGCTATAAGTACAAACTTCGGATCAGTTGAAGGAAAAAAAGTTGTAATTGTTGATGATGTTATAACTAGTGGTAAAACTGTAAAAGAAGTTATTCATGCAGTAAAAGACCATGGTGGAGAACCAATAGCTGTTACTGTGCTAATTGACAAATCAGGACTTTCTGAAATTGAAGAAATTCCTATTGAATCTTTAATTAAAGTAGGTAGATTATAATCCTACATTCCACTATTTTTTTATAAATTTTAAATTAATTAAAATTCACTTTTAAAAAAAAAGAAAAAGAATAGTCAAAAATGACTATTATAATTTTAATATTCCTCGTTTGATTTTTTATGTCTATATCCAATGAATATTAATAAAGCAAATATTATAATCAAAACAATAAAACTAACAATCGCAGTAGGATTATCTTTTACTATGTTTTTATCAATTTCATAAGCTTTTTTAACATCATCTGATGTTTGTTTACCAACATCACCTGCAGAACCACCAGCACTTTTTGCATTTGATCCTGAAGAGGATTTAGAACTACTTTGAGACGGATTTCCATTAATACTTGGACTTTCACTAGAAGATGAAGTGTTTGATTTGACATTACCCCCATAAGCGTTAGATTGTGAATCACCATTATCTGAGTTTGAAGTTAAGAAATTAATCAAAGCATCAATTAATGATAAACCTAAATTTTTAGAACTATCATCAGAATCACTAGTACCATTAGCAGAACTTAATGATTTACCATCATCATTAGGTAAATCTGGAACATCTACATAACCAGGATCACCATCTGAATTATCTGGAGTTTCTTTTTCATCAATTTCTTCATCAGGAGTAACAATTATATCACCATGATTACCCGGTTTAGGAAGTAATGGGTTTTTACTAGGAAAACTTGGATACCATGGCTTAATATTAGAACCATTAATAATATTAGTTATATTATTTGTATTCTCAGGCGGTGTGTAATTAAATAAATTACCTCCATCAACATTATTATTAATTTCAGCATAATAATCAAATGCATTTACAACACGATTATTATAATAAGTACTATTATAAAAATTACCGTTTGTATTTAACGCATCATAACTCTCTTTAGCATCAGGACAAGTAGATATTAATAAATTATCAGCAATTATAGAATTCTCAGCACTTATTAGTGAAATCGCATATTTTGCTTCACTTGTAACAGTGTTGTTTTTAATAACAAAAGTATGGTTACCTTTAGTTGATTGAGAATAACTAATACCAAAAAGATTATCATTATCCTTAACTTCAGCAATACTATGAACTTCAATTGTATTATTAATAATTGTATCATTAGAATCTTGAGCTTCTATACCTGCAACTAATGCCCAGCTATGATTTCCTGCCCATCCAGTTACATTAATCCTATTATTTGCAATTAATAATTGTGTATCCCCATAATAATTTTGTGAATAAATTCCAATATTTGGTCCATTTGATATTGAATATAAATCATTATTTGTTATATTTATCTTTTTAGAAGGTCCAGTAATTTGTATAGGGTATGCAGTACCAGCAGCATACATTCCACCAGTTGTTAAAATAGTAATATTATTAGAATTCAATACTAAATTATTTACACGCCATACATCAATACCATAAAGATAATTATTAAGTCCAGGGAGAGTTACAAAATCTTCCATGTATAAAGTATTATTTTTAACAAGACAATTATTTGAATCAGCAATAATAATTCCATCTAATGTAGGATAACTACTACCAGGTCTTTTATTAACAACACTAGCCACAATATTTCCAATAAATGTTAAATTATTACTATATTCAATACCTACACTGGCAACATAATTAGAATTTAAAGTAGCACCCATAGCTCCAAAATTAACATCCCTTAACGGAAGATGTGTTGAAATATTGTTATTCGCAATTAGTGCATTTGGAGAATTACTTAATTTTAATGCATAATTATAAGTATTTGCCTTAAAATTATTCCCTTCAAAGTTAATTGTACAGTTAACAATTTCCAAACCTGTGATTGGAGCTATTTTTCTACCTACAGCAGAAATACCATAAGCTTCCACATCTCGTGGAACTATATAATTTATAATACAATTATAAATATGAGCATTATTAGATAATATTAAAATTGCAGCACCATCAGCTCCATCAAAACTGAAAGATTCAGTTAATGTAAAATTATTTAAAGTAACATCTTTACCTGTAACAGAAAATGCTACATTTTTTAAAGTAAAACCATTACCTAAAATAGTTACATTACTTGCTTTAATTTTTAAAAGACCTAAATTCTCAAAATTCTGAGTTATAACAAATGTAGTATTAGAATATTGCTCACCCAAAGTTCCATTGATGAAATAATCCTCAATGTTGAATATTGTCAAATTAACTTCATTAGACTTAGTATTATCACTAATTTCAGAACTATTATCAATGTCCGGAATATCTGGAATATCCGGAACATCAGGAATCTCCTGTTCTCCACCAACAATAGAATGATTATTAGTTTCATTTAAATCCAATGAATCATTTGCAGAAATACATCCCATAATCACGAAAAATAACATTAAAAATACTGTAAATATTATCTTTCGTCTTAATTTAATCTTTTTCACCCCCATTAGTTTTAATAAATCTTTTAAAACTAAAATAAGCTATCAAAAATGATTAAAAAAAAAACTTATTTGAAGTTCATTCTAAAAGACAATTTAGTATATGTAAAAAATAGTTTATATAATTATCTTTAAAAAAACCAAATATTAATTTAAAAAAAATAAGTAATGGTTTTACATTACTTAACTTAAAGATTTTATAATGGAATTTACAGGATTATCTCCAGATTCAACATTCCAATCAGAAGGAGTGTTTGCTGCAACAACAATGTATGATCCAGTATCTAATTCACAGATGTATCCATAAACTGGCATACCGTCTTTATCATAAGCTTGTTCAACAACATCTCCATCAAAACCAGATACATCTTTTTGACTTTTAAATGTGTATCCTTTTGATTCAAGAGATTTCCTACCATCTTCAGGAGATTTAGCATCACTAGCCAAAATTATTATTGCAAGATCATCTTTTACTAAAGATGTTGCTCCACTATCATCAGTTTCTTGAAGGGTAAAACCTTCTGGAACTTTAAAAGTTGTACCATCACTTAAAGAAGCATCTTGTGCAGCAACAACACCTACAGCAACTGCCGCAACAACACATACAAGTAATGCAACTAATATTTTTGAATTTAATTTCATATAAATCAATATTCTCCAAATTATTTAAAAATAGTTTACTTTTTTTAAAAAAAAGTATTCTACATACTATAATTTAACAGTAATACTATTTAAATTTTGCATATTAACTTCAAGCAGAAATATTATAATCATTTTTTAAGTTTAGTATATGCTTGTTTATTAAAATAGCGAAATTTAATACAATTAATACAATTTAAATTACATTCATTATTATATTATTAAATCATAAACCAAAACTTTATTATAATATCATGTCTCTATTTAGAATAACAAGAACTAGATTAAAATTAGATAAAAATAGTCAACATAGTTAAACTTTAATTTCAAATTTTTTTTGAATACAGTCTTAAAATTTAAAATAAAATTATCCCACAATTAACTTAAAAAAAAAATAAAAAGATAGGTAATAATTACCTAATGTACCAACAATACATCTTTATTAAAAGAATGAATAACTTTTTCTGCTACACTACCAATGAAAAATTTAGTAACTTTACCTTTACCAGATGATGAAATAGCAATTAAATCAACATTCTCTTCTTCTGCAACTTGAACAATTGATTCAGCAGGAAATCCAACAACTACTTTAGTTGTGATATTAATATTTGAATCAAACTTAGCTTTCATTTTATCAACACTAAATTGAGCCTCATCCAAGAATGATTGATTTAATTTATCAATATCTGCTTTAGTTTGAAATTGATGAGGAGTTAATTCAGATGCAACGGATAAAATAATTATTTCCCCATCTTCAACAAGTAAATCTCCAACTCTTTCAACTTCTTTTTCTGCAGCTTCTGATCCATCAGTAGGAACTAAAATTTTTTTATACATAATTTTTCACCTCATGAAAAATGTTTAGTTCATGTATATGATACTTTAATTTAAACTATTTAATAAAGATTATGAAATGAATTAAACTACTAAAACACAATACCCAGTTGATTTTAACATTCTATTTTAAAAAACATACTTCATAAAGATTATAAAATATAAAATTTATTAACCTTTAAAATAATATCAACCAATACATTTTCATCATTCTGTAACATAATTAATTATATTATTATTTATAATACTTCAGACCAATCAGGTCTAGATACACGAACATTCTTTTTTCTAAGATAATACTGATGTATTACTTTCCTTTCAAGTATCAAATCACAGTCATCATCATGTGGGACTATAATATCAGCATTTCTTTTATCTGCAGATATCTGATTTTCGTTAGTAAACATTTTCAGTACTGTAATATTCCAATCGGGACAATTTTGTTTAACATCTTCAACACATTTAGCATCAACAAGATATGCATTATGTTTATTTGGGTCAAAATCTGATGTTAATGTAAAATAATCATCACCATTGATTTGTGTATGTGCTACAATATCATTTGTCTTCATTAATTCATTCGCCATGTTTTTATCTATAAATCTATAACTCTTATCCAGAGTGTTTTCTTTTTTTCTTGTAGTGTAACTTCTAACTATACTTAAAATATTAAAATAACTCCTTTTAAACAAAACATTATACCTTACGCCATTATTCATCCAATAAATTAGGATCATTAGAATTATGTTTACTAATAACTTTTCTACCCCACGGATTTTCTAAATCTTTTCTTGCATTGCCTGCAATATTTCCTCCACGCTTAGCAACATGTTTACTTTCATTTAAACCTTTAGGATTTTCATTACGACTAATTTCAGTAGTGGACACTTCAGCCAACATATTTAAAACTAATTCCGTGTTAGCCATATTATCTCTTAAACTTTCTTTTTTAAGACTTTTATATCTTTTATATTGTTTTGTAGTCATTCCAGACCATGCTTTATTCACTTCATCTGTTAAAATTGCATATTCTTTACCTTGTTTAACACTGAACAATTCCATTCATTTGTTAAATCTTTTCTTATTTCAATACTTCTCAATCTTTGATTAATCCATTCTTCAGAGTATCCTTTCTTACGATAAATGTTTATAGCTCTTTCAATAGCTTGTTCTGGATCTGCTATTTCATCAAGTCTTTCTTTTCCTAATTGTGCTAACCCTTGTTTGAACGGTTCAGCTTTAGATGAGGGTACTGATTGAATAATTCTTAATAATTGTTTAGTAGTTGCTACATCTGTTAACCTCATTTTACCATCAGATGCAAGCATTTTCAACTGACTACAATTTGTAGCCACTTCAAGATCTTCATTCTTCAAACGAGATTTAAGTACACTCCAATATTTTCTAGGATTTTTACTTTCAGTTAATACTCCTACCACATCAATTATTGAAAAATAATACTCTTCAATTTCAGAATCCCATTTAGTTCTTATTTGCTCATTTGAAATAGTTTAATTTCATTTTTATTAGTCAAATTTATTAACCTCCATCATTCCTTATTTTTAAATGACAGTTTCTTATAAATCCATTAATTTTTCAGTTAACTTAAATTCCAAAAAATAAATTATAATTTCTTGTTTTTATATTAACATTATGAGTTAATATAAATGTTTCTATTCAAAAAATAAACATTGAAATATATTATATTCAATTAAAATAATAAAATACTAAATTTCATTCAATACTACAAATGAAACTGAATGTGTTCTAAATCTAAGTGTTTAACTAGTTTTGTAAAATATTAATCAAATATTTAATTAGCTAGACTAAGAATAATTTTTTACTTAAAACTAAATATCTTTATGAATATCTCATATAATAATAATCATTCAGTATATAACTCTCTTTTTAGATCCACAGCATCTGTTGGATAATCTAGCTTAATAATTCCTCCCATGCCCCCAATAGTCTTTCTTTGTCTAAATTTTACTTCTATTTTTCCTTTGTCATTTACAAACCATCCAACAATAATATTTTCATCAATATTGAATTTTTTTATTAATTCTTCAGGTATACTTGTTTGAAAGTTATTATATATTTTTTTGTTTCATCTAAAAACATGATTAAACAACTCCGATTGAGGTATATTTTCATAAAATATAATATTATCTGTTAAATTAATGATTTATAATTATAATGGAGAAATTAAAATTAAATATATTAAAACTTTGGAGATTAATATCTGCAAGTTAAAAAGTATTGAATGAAATATGAAATTACTGCTCCAACATGAAAAAATATTGAGAAATTTAATTATAACATCCAACATCAAAACCAAAATTATGTATAAAAAAAGAGATAGATAATTTAATTTATTTTTTCAATTTTATCTATCCAAGCATTAATTTCATTATTATTAGTTTTTAATTTATCACTATAACTTTCAAAAATTATATCCATCTCATATTCAACTCCTGAATTAGGACATATTTCCTTTATTTCATCAAATGTTTTACCTAACCACCCAGCATTAGTTGCAAATGGAATAATTGTCTTTCCATCTAAATCATTTTCAGTTAAAAAGGTTCTAATAGCAGGACATGGCCTATACCACCAAACAGGAGTTCCCAAAATAATAACATCATATTCATCCAAATTTATATTTAATTTTTTTATTTCCGGTAAATGATTACTTGCTTCCCCATTTTGTTCATCATTAACAACCTCATCATAATCACTTGAATATGGTATTGTTGTCTCAATTTCCAAAATATCACAATTAAGTTTTTCTTTAATCTTATTAGCTATCATGCGAGTATTTCCAGTGTAAGAGAAATATACTATTAACTTTTTCATTTATACCACCTATCAACATTTAAAATTTTTTGCATAATAAAATTTTAAAGTGTATTTATCTATATGAAAAACCATACTCCAACTTTCACTATAATAAATTACTTATAATTAACTTCCAATTTTATTATATCATCATATATTTATTTGTATATTGATTTTATAGAATAATTTATAATTAAACTAGCTAATAAAATAAATATTCTACTTTTTAAACAATATAAAACTTTTAACGATTCATTAACAAAAAATATAATAAATTACTGTAAAATCCAAGTAAAAGTTTTCCATAATATTCCCATTCATTAACTTAATAAAAACTGTTGCTAATTACAACAATAAATATTATATAAAAAAGAACATATAAATGTTGCGAAATACAACAATGATAAAATATTTAAGATAATATAAATTTTAAATGATTCTTTTATACAGTCCTATCTAAACCAATGCTAATTATGTCCATATATTATCTACAAAAAAAAATAATAAGAAAACAGGAATTGTTTATCTAAATCTTTCATTTTTATTCAAACTGACATCCCAACATGAATATATTCTCATCTGACTACAGTAAACACATCATTACATTCTCTTGAAAAAATTTTGCCAAACTCCAGACACTAACCCCCAGAAACTTCTGTAATCAATAGTATCTGACCCATAATTGACCCCTATTATAAATTTATTAAATGTGGTTCAACATCAGGATCATGATTTGCAAGTGATTCTACACAATCAGGATTCAAACTTTGTTCACGAATCCATTCCAATGATTTTTTCTGCATTTCTTTGTCATCCGCAATCCCCGATGTAATTTGTTCCTTCCAGGACTTTTTTGCATAACCTCCATCTGCGAAAAGCAATACATATTTTCCACTATCATTCGTAATTTTCAGAGCACATAAACCTTCACAATGTCCAGGAATATTTATCATTACCAGACTTCCATCTCCAAATACATCATACGATTTCTTAACAGGACCATCTGACCCATTCCAGTCAAAACCCTCTATTTTAGTTCCATTCCACCAGTCATTATTATAACGTATTTTGTTCATCAAACTACCATTTTCTGCAAATTTGAGTTCATCATTTGCCACAAGTATTCTTTTGGCATTTTTCACCAGTTTCAATCCATTTACATGATCACAATCCAAATGAGAAAGCAATACCAAATCCAAATCAGCAGGTCGTATTTCAATTTCAGCAAGCTGTTCATCAATAGCATCACCTATTGGAAGAACTCCCTGATTCGTTTTATAAAGAAGAAAACCTCCAAGAGATTTCATTTGTGACTTTCTGTCAAATTTACCATTCGGACTCATATCCCTATCCCAACCACAATCAAATAAAATTTTTCCATGACTACATTCTATCAGATATGCAGAAACTGGCAACCACAGTCTATCATCTTTTTTCCAAATACACCACTTGCATTAATTGGATTGCAATGCTCACCACCAAAAGGCAATTCTGGAGCAACACAAACCCTACCCGTATGTAATACATGAATTTTTATTTCCCCCATTGCAAAATCCTCCAGTATTCATCTTTCCGTGATTATTATATTTATAACCATATGATAAAAAACGACACATTTCGCAAAAGTATTCTGTATTATTTAATATAATTTAATCTTTTAAAAAAAAAACTGCCATACTTACCTTATCCGGACTATCTTCCTAACTATGCTTTGAAATTTCAAGAATAAAACCAATCAATCCATCATACACCTATTTCACTTCAGCAATAGTTGTAAAAAAGTTATCCTAGCAACAGATGTTAATATGATAATTGTAGGTCATAGAGGAACATATAACTAGTATTCAGAGATGATTTTCATGATTAAAAGAGAGTTATATTTATCAAAAATTAATAAGTCAAGAAGACCAATATTAGAAAATATAGTATTTTTAGAGTTAATTAGAAGAAAATACCAGGTTACTGTTGGAAATATTGGAAAACAAAAAATTTTATATGTAGGAAACATAATAAAACTATTTATATCCAAGTATCTGAGTCAATTAGATGAAAATACATGTGAAAGAGAATTTAATCCTTTAGAAAAAAATATCTGACAATTATCCCAAATATGTATTAACACTGAATGACTGAGATTACTCTAAAAAGGGAATAACTCATTTAAATGTAATTGATTTTTTAAAAAATGAAAATATATAATTATAATATATTAAAAACATACTTAAATCTATGAAGTTAAATTTTAGATGCCTCTTTCTACGAGAAACATACTTCACCAGACTTCTATTATTAATCTCCACATGATTAAATTAAGTTTAGTATTTTAAAATATATAAAAAGGTAATTCTTTTAAAATGAAAAAATTTCCTTTTTCATAGGAAATGGAAGTAATTTAAATAAACTTCTTTGTATTCATCAATGAATCTTATTAATGCTCCGATTTCATCTTTGTATATTATTGTTGCTTCTTCACCGTTACTCCATGTTTTGCCTGTTTCTGCTTTTTTTAATTCATTCCATGAAACATGTTCATAATTATCTCCAGCATTTAATGTGAATGCTGGTTGTTCTATTTCAAAATCCATGCTACTAATAGCTCCATTTGGGAGTATTTTGTCTAATACTTCATTGAAGCTTTTTAATCCTTCTTCATCTCTTATTGCCGTGAGTTTTTCATGATTCTTTTTATTGAGTGTTATATTAGGCATGATTACACCTCTTTAAAATATAAAAAAATATAGATATTATATTAATGTTTTAGATGAAACTTATAACTCCTATATTAAAACTTAATTAAAATAACCATACTACGATAGCTACAATTATATTTATTATTAATACAATTACTTCTTTTTTAATGTCTTTTTGTTTTTTTGCTATTTGATATAATATTATTATAGATGTTATTATAAGGATTATTTGTATTAACTGTAATATTTCAATTATCATAATTTTCCCCTCCTTCCAGAATAGGTTAAATTTTAAATGTATCGTTCTACGAGAAACATATAGTTCATCTATATAAAATTTTAAAAAAAATCTTAAAATTTTATCATTCATTTAAAAAAGACACATAAAAAAGTGAAAATTTATTTTAGTAGGTATCTCTTTACATATAGCCCCCACTATTTGTTAACTAATTGAGTTAATAAATCTATAATAGCATCATTTTGTTCTATTATTCTTTTATTTTGTTTATTTAAAATATCTAATTTAATCAATTGTGAAGCTAAAAATCTACCATTAATTTTTTCTAATCTTGAAATACCACTTGTAACATATGCTCTATACACTTTATCTGCTTTTTTTGCATCTTCTTTAAATTGTTGTACAATATCTTCAAAATAAAAATCATACTCTTTTTCTGTGGTAGTTCTATTAGCTAGTTTTTTCTTTTTCCTTTTTTCTTCATAATAAGCATCATTTTTTTCTTTTAATTCTGTCCCCTTTTCTATAACTTTAGTAAAAAATCCTTTTTCATTTTTTTCTTCGCCTTTTACTTCAGATAATTCTGTTCCACAATTTTGGCAAAATTTATATGAATCATCATATTCTTCATTACAATTTAAACAAATTTTTGTCATGAAAATCACCTATTTCACTATTCAACGAGATTATATTAAATTGTTAATACACACCATTCTTAAAAGTTGATAATACTTTGTTAAATTTTAATAATATCTTTCTCCAAGAAATATACAGCCTCAAATATTTAAAGTTTAGATTCATCTATAGTAATAGGATTATCAGATGTACCAAACAAATCAGGTAAATACCCAGATTCTATACAATCTTCTTTCCACTCATAATATGCTTCGGGATCTTCCAACCATAACTTTTTAATGCGAGCTTTTTGCTCGTCATCAGTTAATGTTTTCATATATGCAACTTCACTAGCATTTCTAAGCATGCCATAACCCCCATCTAATACTCCATCTAACATTTCATCACCTATGATAAGTTAAATTTTAATAGTATCTTTCTCCAAGAAATATACGTGAAACGGTGGAAATATTGGAAATATTTTTCAATACTGTAATAATATTACTCAGCCTATTACAGTACTTGAAAAAAAATTAAACGGATAAGGAGAGATAATTAATTTTTATCTCTCTAAACTCTGTTTTAATCATATATATTTCCAATAATTTAAACATTTCCCCTATTAAATTTATGTTAATTGTAACAATATTAATATTAATAATCTTGATAGCTAGTTTAATATTTAAAAAACAGTTACATGATTATAATAATTATTTAATCGTGTTAGTTATTGGTTAAATTTTAATAGTATCTTTCTCCAAGAAATATACTGTACCGGAAGATAAATTAGAGTCTGAAGAAGAACGTCTTAAAAGAGAATCTAAAAACAAAACTGGTGAGTGATATTTTTGGCTGATTTTGACCCATTCACACAATATAGGATACCTAGGATATTACTTGAGGTTTATAAAACTGATGAGGAAAACTGGGAACAATACACACCATTAAGTTCAGATGATTCTTCAAATACAACAACCACCGATAATAATGAGGCTGAAGAAAATACTAGTACTGATGAAACGGATGATGAAGACAGTTTAACAAAAGGCTTCAAATTACATCAAGGTGAAATAATAGAAACCTACTATTATGGTGAATTCACCAATGTTGAATTTGATGGAGATTATGAAGACATTAGTAATACTGGAAGTATTAAAATACCTGAAATAATGGATTTAGACCGTTTTTATAAAGGTGTAAGATTAGCTATAAGATATGGTCCCGAAAATTATGGAAAAACTTGGATTTATTTATTGCGGACCCAACATTGATAGGTTTTATTACTGATTTGACCTTTGATGAAAAAGGAATGAACCTAAAATTATCTGGTATGAGTAAGTTATTAGAACAGAAGTATGAGTTTGATTTTACTCAGATGAAGATTAGTGAGATTTTAAAGGAGATGATTAAGACAGCTGGTTTGGAGCCGGTGGTTGATGCAACTGGTTTGGATGATAAGGTTATAGATTATACTAATGTTTCATCAGATAGTGAGGATAGTGGTGTTGATAATAGTAATCTGCCTGCTGATGCTTGTAAATTTGCAAAACAATTAACTAAAGGTAAAAAAGGTGCTCGAGCTAAAGCACAAGCAATATATGATTGGATTAATAGTAATTTCCCATATTCTGGTTATAGTAACTCTCATTATAATGAGCAGAATATTTACAGTACTGCTAAAGCAAATATTGGAAAAGCAATATTTAATTGTTGTGACCATGCACACTTATCTGTTGTGCTTTTAAGATGTGCTGGTTTAAAAGCAAATTATATCCATGTTACTGGACATGTTTATACTGTTGTATATATTGAGGGTCAAAGAGTTATGTTTGACCCTTTAGGTTATAATAGAGGTATGGGTACAGTTGCTTCAGGATATGCAACTGATGGTCCAGAATCAGAAAGTATTAACTTTTAGGGGGCACCTAAACTATGGGACCCATCATCACGAACTGCTTCATAACCTCCAACTTCTTCATTATAACTAGTGCCAACAATGGTTCTTTCACCTTGTTTTGAGCCTATTTCCCAACCATGCTCATATTTTGTATTTTGATGGTTATTGGATTGTTTGTATGATGAGCTACTTGATTGTTCAGTTTGCTGATTATTATCATCAACACTTTGATTAGTTACATTAGTAGCATTATTTGTAACATTCGTTGTATTGTTAGCCATACTCACATTAGCATCATTATTATGAGGTTCTGATGCAATTAAAACACAACCTCCAATAATACTACACCCAATAATTATAGCACCTATTATTAAAATCAATTCTTTATTATTCATAATATAATTATCTATCACCTACTAATATTAAAACTTATCCAAAAAAAGGAGGGAAACAATATTGACTACTTATGTTATTGGTTGCGATAACATTGACAAAAAAGAACAATCATATATCGACAAAGTCGCACAAGTACTTGAAGAAGCAGGAAACACCTGTGAAAAACTATCCGTAGGACCTGGACAAGTCCAATCATATGGTTTAAGTGGTGTTAAATTTTAATAGTATCTTTCTCCAAGAAATATACTCTAATTAAGAATGGAGGAAATTACTATGTTAATAGAAATATTAACAATAGCTGGATTTCTCATTGGGTTAATGAGCTTCATAATCCAGCTAAAAGATAGAAAGTAAGGGTAACCCCCTTACTTATATCTTAATGTGATTTCCAAAGTACTTAAATTTTTCTATAAACAAAAAGGAGGCTAAAATTAATGTTTGGGGTTAAATTTTAATAGTATCTTTCTCCAAGAAATATACCTTATTTTTATTTTCTTTTTTATACTATTTAAACACATGATATTTCTTCTTTAAAAAGTATTATTAGGAACATGTAAAAGTATTACGAAAATAGGGTAGGTTTCCTAAAATTAAGATTAATTAAATAAAATTCATTAGTAATCTATTATTTGATTTCCAACAATCTTAGGACAATTTACTTTTTTATTATCAAAAAGTTAATATTTTTTAGTAAAAATCTAAAAAAACAGAATCATCCCGATAAATAATAAATAAAAAAAATAAGAAAGCTATAGAATTAACTATAGCCAAATTAAACTATTCCTTGTGCATTCATTGCATCTACTACTTTTTCGAAACCAGCTATGTTTGCACCAGCTACGTAGTTTTTCTCAAGCCCGTAGGATTTAGCTGCTTCATCAACATTAGCAAAAATGTTTTCCATAATAGTTTTAAGTTTTCCATCAACTTCTTCAAAAGTCCAAGATAATCTTTGGGAATTTTGAGCCATTTCTAATGCAGAAGTAGCTACTCCACCCGCATTAGAAGCTTTTCCTGGTCCAAATAATACATCATTATCTTGTAAGTATTCAGTTGCTTCAATAGAAGTAGGCATGTTTGCACCTTCAGCAACTGCTACAACACCATTAGCTACTAATTGTTTAGCATCATCTAATAATAATTCATTTTGAGTTGCACATGGAAGAGCGATGTCACATTTAACAGACCATACACCTTTACCTTCATGATATTCCGCACTTGGTCTTGCTGCTGCATATTCAGTTAATCTTGCACGTTTAACTTCTTTTACTTCTTTTAATAAAGCTACATCAATTCCTTCAGGATCATAAATCCAACCAGTGGAATCAGAACAGGTTACAGGATTACCACCTAATTCTTGTGCTTTTTCAATAGCATAAATAGCTACGTTACCTGCACCAGATACTGCAATGGTTTTTCCTTTGATATCAATATCATTTGCTTTTAACATTGCATCAGTGAAGTATAATAATCCATATCCGGTAGCTTCAGTTCTTGCTAATGATCCACCATAAGATAAAGCTTTACCAGTTAATACTCCCTCAGATAATCCCCTAATCCTTTTGTATTGACCATATAAGAAACCAATTTCTCTACCACCAACACCAATATCTCCTGCTGGAACATCAGTATCTGCACCAATGTATTTGCATAATTCTGTCATGAAACTTTGACAAAATGCCATTATTTCTCTGTCAGATTTTCCTTTAGGATCAAAGTCAGAACCTCCTTTACCTCCACCGATTGCAAGGCCAGTTAAGGAGTTTTTGAAAATTTGTTCAAAACCTAAGAATTTAATAATACCTACATTTACGGAAGGGTGGAAACGTAATCCACCTTTGTAAGGTCCAATTGCACTGTTAAATTGTACACGGTATCCTGTGTTTACTTGTACTTGACCATTGTCATCAACCCATGGAACACGGAATTTTAATTGTCTTTCCGGATTAACTAACCTTTCAAGAAGTGCATTTTTCTTGTATTCTTCTTCATTTGCTTCAATAACAACCCTTAAAGATTCCAATACTTCTTTTACAGCTTGATGGAATTCTGGTTCAGAAGGGTTTTGTTTTATAGTTGATTCTATTACATCATCTACATAAGACATAATATTTTCCTCCGTTAATTAAAATATTAATTACAGAATTTTCTAGAAATTGATTAAATAATTCAAAAATCTATTTAAATAAATAATATTATTTTCTAAAAATTTCCAACATTTGTTCAGTACATATCATTAAATAACATTCAGATTTTGACCTGAAATAAGCCAAAATATTTAACAATATAATAATTAATATATCTGTTCTATTATTAAAAACTTTCACTTTTTTAAATAAAAATAAAAAAACATTCAACATAATTAATAAATAGTATGGACAAAAATACATATTTTCAAAAAAACAATAAGTATTTATATACTACTTTTTACATAATAATTTACAAAAACTATTAAAAATCATTTTCTAATATACAAAAAAATAAAACATATGAATGATTTTTAAAATTTCCAAATAACTATCTACATAAATAAACAAAAGTTAAAAATTAAATAAAAAAATTAAAAAAGAGAGAAATAAAATGACTGTATATAACCCAAATGAAGAAATAAAAATACCAAAATCGAAATATAATGAATTAAAAGAAAACTATTTAAAAAATCCAAAAACTATTTATTCCATTTATAATGCATTTAACAAAGAATATCCTATGGAGAAAAAAGTATTTATTAAAATAATCAATAAGATTAGACTAGAACAAGGAGTAACTACTCACAAACCACTTAAAAAAACAAAAAGAATGAATAATCCATTTAGCTACCACGACAAACATCCAGATAGCTATATTTACGCAGAGTATTCAAAATAAAAGGCAGATGTACCATGTTTATCCAACATGGTACCTTAAAATAGCTGCAACCCCACCAAATGCTCTTAAAAGTTGCATACCTTCTTCAGTTTCTGTAGAAATAAGTTCAACACTGGAATTCATTTCTTCAGCTTTTTCAACAAAATCTTCAATTAAAGTTTGTGAAGATTCTTCTTTTAAAATTTCATTACATTTAGAACAATGTTTTTCAAGTTTATCTGCTTCACTTTGAGATTTTACTGTTATTTCTTCTTCATTACCACAAGTAGGACATTTGAAAACTTTACGCATAGCTTCAAGATCTTCAGACAATAATAATGTGTCAACAGCACCCATAATTAAATTAGTTCTAACTTCTCTTTCACCATAAGATGCAAGACCTTTATCTTTTACTAATTCATGCAAGAACTTTTGAACTGTTTTCTTTTCTTGCATAACATCCAAATCATTTAAAATATCTGCAGATTTATCAATAACTTCCCTAATACCAAATTCTCCAGTATAAGAAGTATCTACAGTAGCTATAATTTTATCTTTAATTTCATAGTTAAGATAATCTCCTTTTACAAATTCTTCTTTTGTAAAACCAGGACCTCCTATAATAACTCCTTCAAGTTCATCTAAAGCTAAGAAATCTTCATTCATATGTTCCCCAATACGTTTTTTAAACTCATGAGCAGCAAGATCAATTACACGGTCAAACCTTCTTTGTGATTGTCCTCCTGCTTTATGTTTACCTGGAACCCCACTTGTTAAATGATTCAAAATATTAACTTTTTTACCTTTTAAAGTAGCAATTGTAGCTTCTTTCCTATCAATAACTGCTAAACCATAAGTTTCCCTTTCTTCAATCATGTATTCAAGAGGTTCTAAGAAAAACTCATTGTTACATTGATACCAGTAAGTAGTAATAGGTTCCGGAGGTTCAAAAACATATGTTTCCATTTTTTCAGTTCCAGGACCTCCTCTCGGAATCATACCAACGAAAAGAACCAAACCATTTTCAGGAGCTGCTTTGAATAATCTTATCCTTTGTAAAATTACTTCAATAGCTGATTGTACATTTTTCCTGGTTTGTTTACTTTTAATATTAGCACTTTGACCAAGCTCATCCCTCATCTGTTTACCAACATCACTAATTTGTTTATCATGAGGAATATAAACGGAAACAAGCTCTGTACCTCTACCTTTTTTTTCAGACAATTCTTTTAAAGTTTTTTTAAATTTATATAATTCTTTTGATGATACATCTGCCATTTTAATCCCTTAAATTATTATAATAATATATTTATGTAATTTTACCTTATAAATAATTAATGAAAGAAATTTAAATAGTATAAATACTAAGTAATAATAAATAACGAAGATGATAATATGGTTTTAAGAAGATGTCCAAACTGTCATGCAACAAGTGATGACCAATACGGATTTTGTATCAAATGTGGATATGAATTCCCAAAAATAGCTGAAAATGAAAATGCATGCCCTTACTGTGGATTTTCAAATCCGGAGGAAGCTACTTTTTGTGTTAAATGTGGAACTCCCCTAATTTTCAAAAGCCAAACCCATGAAATAAACAACAGTTTAAATCCAATAATTATTAAAAAAGAAATAAGTAAATCTGCACAAAACATGGATTACAAACCTACCAGCAAAATAATAATTATTCTTGGTTATATATTTTCATTACTTGGCGGAATAATTGGAGCAATATTAGCAATTTATCTTGCAACAAGAAAAGACCCAATAGCTAAAAAACACGGATACATCCAATTAACTATTTTAATACTTTATGGAATTTTAATATTAGTACTTTATTTAACTGGAAATCTTGATTTAAATACAATTAATAATGCTACTCAAATGTTAAATGGTAATTTAACTAGTATTAACCCTTAATTGGCAAATACATTACTATAGCACCATCACCATTATTATAGTAATGAGGTACTGTTCTATCTACTTCAAAATTAAATTTTTTATAAAATTCAAAAGCACCATCATTATTCTCATTTACTTCCAAAAGTATTTTATTTACATTAAATAATGATAATATACTTATTGCTTTAGACAACAATTTTGTACCTGCTTTTTTCCTTTGATAATCTTTATCAACAGCTAATGATATAATATGACCTTCATTTTCATATTTAATCCAAAATAAAATATATCCTATAATATACCCATCATCTTCAGCTACTAAAAATCCTGCACCAATATTATACAATTGCATAAACATGTTTAATTCATAAGATTCATCAAAGGACATCTCTTCAATTTCACAAACACGCTTTAAATCGTTAGGAACAAACTCTCTAATTATCATCAATAAACCTATAATTTAAATTAATCTTGAAAAATATATATTATTAAATAAATATATAATTTTTGAGGTTAAAGAATGTGGGATGATTTTGCAGAGTTTATATTAACACAATCAACTAAAAATCCAACAAAAATAGTTGAAGTTGCAGTTGGAAAATTTGATGGTGTTTATCAATATTTAAAGAGAAATGAAAATATAGAAATCATAAAAACTGATATTTTACCAAATGATAATGAAGTCATAAAAGACGATATTACAAATCCTAATTTAGATTTATATAAAAATGCAGACATAATATACTCAATCCGTCCACCTAGTGAATTACAACCTTATATTGAAAAATTATCTCATGAAACAAATGGAATGATTATAATAAAACCATTATGTAATGAAGATTTAAACATAGGATTTCACAAAGCAAAATTAAAGAATTACAAAAAAGCAAGTTTTTACATATTATAGGTGTTATTAATGGAAAACCTTTTAAAAAAATACCATACTTCAAAAGAAGGATTGAATTCTGATGAAGTTCTTAAACGTCAAAAACAAAATGGATTAAATGAATTAAAAGAAAAAAAGAAAAAAAGTCCAGTAATTTTATTTTTAGAACAGTTTATTGATGTGTTAATAGGATTACTTATTGTTGCTGCAATTGCAGCATATTTCGTTGGAGATGTTATTGATTCATGTGTAATTTTAATAGCTGTACTTTTAAATACAATAATCGGATTTATACAAGAATACCGTTCCGAAAAAGCAATTGAAATGCTTAAAAGCATCACCACATCACATGCTGTTGTTAAAAGAAATGGGGAAGTGCAAAAAATTGATTCGAAAGAATTAACCATTGGAGATATTGTGCTTCTTGAAGAAGGAGACAAAGTTCCTGCAGATTTGATATTAATTGAAACCAACAGGTTAAAAATTGATGAATCTAATTTAACTGGAGAATCTTTACCTGTTGAAAAATCTTCAAAAGAAGAAGCATATATGGATTCAAACGTAACCTTAGGAAATGGAATTGGAATTGTAACCTCCATAGGTATGAATACATCCATTGGGAAAATAGCTGAAGTAATTCAAAAAGAAAAAGGAGAAACTCCACTTCAAGAAAAAATGGATAAACTTGGAAAAACATTGTCAGTAATCGCAATTATTGTCTGTATTTTTATTTTCATTTTTGAATTATTTAAAGGAGTTCCCATTGTTGAGACTTTTTTAACAGCAGTCTCCCTTGCAGTAGCAGCAATACCTGAAGGATTACCTGCAGTTTTAACTTTAACACTAGCTTTAGGAATGCAACAATTAACTAAATCAAATGCAATTGTCCGCAGATTACTTTCAGTAGAAACCTTAGGTTCTTGTACTGTTATTTGTAGTGATAAAACTGGAACATTAACTGAAAATAAAATGACAGTTAGAGATACTTTTTTCTACAATGAAACTAAATCTTTAAAAATTAATGCAATGTGTAATAATTCCACAATTAGAAATGATAAAATAATTGGAGATCCAACTGATGGTGCTGTTTTAAAATACAGTCAAGATCATGATTATTTTAAACAGAATTTAGAAAAGAAATATCCTAGAATTAATGAAATTCCCTTAGACAGTAGTCGTAAAATGATGACTACTATACATGAAAAAGATGAAAATTATTTAGTTCTATCTAAAGGTGCACCAGAAATCATTATTGATAAATGTAAATATATAGATAATAATGGAACTATTGAAATAATTGATGATTCTATAAAGGAAACATTAAGTAAAAAAATAGATGAAATGACCAATAATGCTTTAAGAGTTTTAGGAATAGGATATAAAAACACTGAAAATATAGATAAAAATATAGAAAATGATTTAATATTTACTGGTCTCGTTGGAATAATTGATCCTCCAAAAGAAAATGTTGATAAATCAATTACAGCATGTAAAAAAGCTGGAATAAAAGTAATAATGATTACTGGAGATCATTTAAAAACAGCTTCAGCTATTGCACATGAAATTGGAATATTAACAAACGGAAAAATAATAGACGGTAATCAATTAGACAAATTAAGTGATGAAGAATATTTTGAAATTGTAGATGACATTCAAGTTTATGCAAGAGTAAAACCAGAACAAAAAATGAGAATTGTTGAAACATTGAAACAAAAAGGAGAAATTGTTTCAATGACTGGTGATGGTGTAAATGATGCTCCTGCACTAAAAAATGCATCTATTGGTGTAGCTATGGGATCAGGTACAGATGTTGCAAAAGAATCTGGAGACATGATTATACAGGATGATAATTTTGGAACAATAGTAACTGCAATTCGTGAAGGTCGTAAAATATATGACAATATAAAAAGATTTATCAAATTCCAAGTCTCCACAAATGTTGGAGCTATTTTAACTATAATTGGAACAAGTATATTCATGCTTCCCGTTCCATTTAATCCCGTACAATTACTCTGGATTAATATTGTAATGGATGGACCCCCAGCACAAACTTTAGGTATGGAAGATTATGAAAAAAATATAATGAATCGAGAACCTGAAACTGGAGACATATTAAATAAAAAAGTATTAATAAAAATATTTGTTGCAGGACTTGTAATGGCAATAGGTTCAATAGCATTATTCAGTTATAAATTAACAATCGGAGCTAGTCAAAAACAGGCTATGACTGTTACATTTACATTATTTGTAATATATCAATTATTTAATGCATATAATTCAAAATCAAACTCTGCTAAAAGAAGTACATACCTTTATCTAGCAATTATAATTTGTTTCATACTACAAGTATTAATTGTATATATTCCAGAATTACAAACAATATTCAGAACAACAAGTATTGGAATTATAGACTGGATTTTAATATTTATAATAGCTGCTACAATATTAATATCAAATAAAATAATGGACAAATTAGTGGTAGAATGAAAAAACTAAAAATTTTGCTTATTGGTGGAACCAAAGATGCAAGCAATATAACCCAACATATAAAAGAAAACTATGATTCATATATTTTAACTACAACAACAACAGAATATGGATCCAAATTAGCTATTGAGTCAGGAAGTGATGACACAATAGCTAAACCACTTTTAAAAGATGAATTCATAAAACTTATTGAAAATAATGACTTCAATCTTTTAATTGATGCAACACACCCTTACGCATCACACATCACACAAACTAGTGTTAGTTTATCTGAAATTTGCAATATAAATTATATTAGATTTGAAAGACTACCTTCAAACTTGGAAAATATAGATACCTCCAGAGTACATGAAGTAACTTCACTAGATGAAGCTGGAAAATTAATAAAAAGTAATTATAATAATGGAAATGTACTTCATCTTGCAGGAGCTAACACAATGGAAAATATTCTAAAGTATGTTCCAGTAAGCAAATTTTATGCACGAATTTTAAAAGTTCCAAAATCCTTAGAAAAATGTGAATCATTAAGAATTCCAGAAGACCACATCATCCCAATGAAAGGTACATCTAGCTTAGAAGAAAACATCAAAATAATCGAAGAAACAAATGCAGATGTAATAATAACAAAAGAAAGTGGGGATATCGGAGGAGTTACCAATAAAATCAATGCAGCTAATGCAAAAGATATAGATATCATAATGCTTAAACGTCCAAAAATTAAAAATTTAAATAAAAAAGACATAATTTCTAATTTAAATCAATTAGATGAAAAAATAAACAACTATTTTTATAATTAAAAAGAACGCCGAGACTGGGATTTGAACCCAGGCGGAGAAACTCCACAGGATTTCAAGTCCTGCGCCTTACCAGACTAGACTATCTCGGCCTACACACTATTAAAAAAAATTAAAATATATAATAAAAATTAAAAAGAACGCCGAGACTGGGATTTGAACCCAGGCGGAGAAACTCCACAGGATTTCAAGTCCTGCGCCTTACCAGACTAGACTATCTCGGCATGTAAAACAGAAAAAATATTTAGAAAAAATCTAAATATTTATCCTTTAAGTTCTATTTCAATACTTACATTATCCGGAACATTAACTTTCATGACTTGTCTCATAGCACGTTCATCAGCACCGATTCCGACTAAACGTTTATGAATTCTAAGTTCCCATTTTTCCCAAGAAGCTTTTCCTTCTCCATCTGGAGATTTTCTTGTAGGAACTACTAATTTTTTAGTAGGTAATGGGATAGGACCAGACAAATCAACACCAGTTCTTTCAGCGATTTTTTTAAGTTGATCACAAACATAAGCTAATTTTTCTGGATCAGTTCCTGTAAGCTTAATTCTTGCTTGATGCATTATTATCCTCCAAAAATAAAAAAATAAAAAAAGAAAGGATGAAACCTTTCTTTTAATTAACCATTTGCAAATCTATTTAGCTGGGGTAACGTCAATACATAATCCAGCAGCAACAGTTTGACCCATATCCCTAATAGCAAATCTACCCATTTGTGGGATTTTTTTAGCATTTTCGATTACCATAGGTTTGGTTGGTTTAACTTTTACGAATGCTGCATTACCAGTTTTTAAGAAGTCAGGATTTTCTTCAGCTACTTGACCAGTTGCAGGGTCTAATTTTGCAGTTAATTCTAAGAAAGTACATGCAACTTGAGAAGTGTGACAGTGGAATACAGGAGTGTATCCAACAGTAATTACACCAGGGTGTTGTAAAACAACGATTTGAGCATCAAATTCTTTAGCTACAGCAGGAGCATCGTCAACGTGACCAGCTACGTCTCCTCTTCTGATATCGTTTTTACCTACACCTCTTACATTGAATCCGATGTTGTCACCAGGTTCAGCAGTTTCAAAGGTTTCGTGGTGCATTTCGATAGATTTTACCTCACCAGAAGCTCCAGCAGGTTCGAAGATAACGTTTTCTCCTTTTTTCATGATACCAGTTTCTACTCTTCCTACAGGTACAGTTCCTACACCAGTAATGGAGTATACGTCTTGAATAGGAATCCTTAAAGGTAAGGATACAGGTTTTTCAGGAGCAGCTAAGTTATCTAAAGCTTGCATTAAAGTGTCTCCTTTGTACCAGGAGGTGTTAGAACTTGCATCTTTAATGTTGTCTCCTTCAAATGCAGAAACAGGGATGAAAGGTACTTGAGCAGGGTTGAATCCAACGGTTTTAATTAAGTTAGATACTTCTTCTTTTAATTCGTTGAATTTATCTTCATCATAATCTACTAAGTCGATTTTGTTAATTGCAACAATAAGTTGGTTAATACCTAAAGTTTTAGATAAGAAAACGTGTTCTTTAGTTTGTGGCATTACACCATCATCTGCTGCTACTACTAATACACCAGCATCTGCTTGGGAAGCACCAGTAATCATGTTTTTAACGAAATCTCTGTGTCCTGGACAATCTACAACAGTGTAGTCGTATTTTTTGGTAGAGAATTTTTGGTGAGCAAGGTCAATAGTTACTCCTCTTTCCCTTTCTTCTCCTAATTTATCCATAACAAACCTAAATTTGTTTTCACCATCATCCAATTGTTGTTCAGCAATTGCACCTGCTTTTAATAACAAGTGTCCAACTAATGTGGATTTTCCATGGTCAACGTGTCCAATAAATGCTAAATTAATATGTTCTTTAGTTTTTGCCATAATAATACCTCTTTTCGTATAAATCGAAATAACATTCATTAAGCTTATAATTTTAGCTTAATTTAAATTTTAATTATTCACATATAAATATGTAATGTTTTTTTCTTAATATTTAATAAAAAATATAAAAAAATTAAAAATTTAATTTTAATTATCCTACGTAATGTTCAGGACCATAAGGTTCTGGAGATAAGCCTTTTCTTTGCCTAATCTCTTTAACAATTTGGTTTTGCATTTCACGTGGTAATCTTTCAAATCCAGACATTTCAGTAGACCATAAACATCTACCTTCTGCAGCAGATCTGATATCTCCAGCGAAACCGAACATTTCAGCTACAGGAACTTTAGATTCAATAGTAGCCATGTCTCCTTCTTGACCCATGTCAACTATTTGACCTCTTCTGTTTTGGATTTCCCTAGTACATGGACCCATGTAATCTTGTGGAGTGTTAATGAATACTTTTTGCATAGGTTCAAGTAAAGTAGGACCAGCAGACATCATAGAAGCATAAATTGCATTTCTGATAGCTGGTAATACTTGTGCAGGTCCTCTGTGAACTGCATCTTCGTGAAGTTTTGCATCATGGAGTTTGAATTTTAATCCCATAGCAATTTCTTTAGCTAAAGGTCCATCATTAAGTGCAGATTCAAATCCTTCAATTAAAAGTTCTTTTACTTCATCTAAGTATTGGATACCACGAGTAGCATTAATGAATAAACTTCTGTTGTAAACATCCCATACTTTTCTTGCTTCTTCTTTATCTAAACCATATTCCATGAAGTCATTAGCAGATTCTTTACCTTTAACTTTACCTTCTTTTAATTTACCTTCTTGTAAAGCTTGGAAAAGATTATCTTCTAAAGGTTCAACAGTAATGTAGAATCTGTTATGTTTGTTTGGAGATTTACCTTCAACTTCAGGAGATAATTGAGATACAGTTTCTCTGTATACAACAATAGGTTCAGAAGTTTGGATTTCTACACCTTTATCTTTAATTCTGTAACTGATAACTTCTAAGTGAAGTTCTCCCATACCTGAAACTAAGTGTTCACCAGTTTCTTCGTTAATTTCAACTTTAATAGTTGGGTCTTCTTTAGCTACTTGTCTTAATACTTCAATTAATTTTGGTAAGTCTTTAGTATTTTTAGCTTCTACAGCAACAGTAACTACAGGTTCAGATATGTGATCTAATCCTTCAAATTCTTTGATTTTATCATCAGGAGAACAAATAGTTTCCCCAGCAATTGCACCTTTTGCACCAGCAATATATACAATATTACCTGCAGGTACAGCATCAGTATTAACTCTTTCAGGTCCGAAGTAAACACCTACTTGTTGAACTCTGGATTTAGCATGAGATCCAACTAAGTATACTTCAGTACCTTTTTCAATGGATCCTCCATAAACCCTACCAGTAGCAATTTCACCAGCATGTTTATCTACAGATACATTAGTAACCATTACAGCTAAAGGTCCATCTGGACTTGTAGTAATCATACCTTGACCTGCAGGAGATTCAATGTCACCATCCCAAATATTAGGTACCCTGTATTCTTGAGATACTTTAGGAGAAGGTAAATGTTCTACTACCATACCAAGTAATACTTCAGATAACGGTACTTTTTGAGCTAATTCTTTTTGTTTATCTTCATTACAGTAGTCAATAATATCTTTGAAGTTAACACCAGTTTCTTGCATCATTGGAACATTAATAGCCCAGTTATGATAAGCTGAACCGAAAGCTACACTACCATCAGTAAAATCTACAGCCCATTCTTCTTTTTTATCTTCAGGAGCCATATTTTTAATTAATTTGTTAGCTTCCATGTAAATATTAATGAACCTTTTTTGTAATTCTTCTGGTTCTAATTTTAACTCATTGATTAATCTATCAACTTTATTAATGAATAAAACAGGTTTAACATTTTCTTTTAAAGCTTGTCTAAGTACAGTTTCAGTCTGAGGCATGATACCTTCAACAGCACAAACAACAACTACTGCACCATCTACAGCTCTCATAGCACGAGTTACGTCCCCACCAAAGTCAACATGACCTGGAGTATCAATTAAGTTGATTAAATATTCTTCATCTTTATAATTGTGTACCATTGATACGTTTGCTGCATCAATAGTAATACCACGTGCTTGTTCTTGTTCATCAAAATCTAAAAACCTTTGATCACCAGCAAGTTCTTCAGAAATCATTCCTGCACCTGCTAAAAGGTTATCGGATAATGTAGTTTTACCGTGGTCAATGTGAGCACAGATACCAATATTCCTAATGGATTCTGGTTCATACATTAATTCCTTAATTTTTGCAATCATTTTCTCTCTTCTACTCAAAGAAATCACCTTATATAATTATATGATTAGTGTGCTGCTTTTGCAACTCTTTCTTTTTCTTCTTTTTTCTGTAAAGCGAAACTTCTAGAATCTTCTTCAGAAGCAAGAATTAATTCATCAGCTAAACATTCAGCAACAGATTTTCTATTTTTAAATGCTGATTGTAAAGTTCCTCTAGTTAAGAAACCTAATGAAAGATCAACTCTTCTTTGTGGAGAAATATCTACTGCTACTTGGTATCCAATACCACCATATTTAATACGAGTAGTTTCTTCACGAGGAGAAGTATTTTCAACTGCAGTAACTAAAACTTGAACAGGATTCTTTTTAGTTCTTTTGTTGATAATATCTAATGCATCTTTTACAGTATTGTAAGCTTTATTTTTCTTACCTGAGTTAATGTGAGTCCTCATGATTTTATTCATTAATCTTTCAATAATAGATACTTTAGATTTTGCGAACTGTCTTTTTACATGTCTACCTGAAGTATGAGGCACAAGAGTTTCATCTAAGCAGATGTATTTTACTAAACCTAAATCTTCGACTTTAACTTCGTCGAGTTCCCATTTATCAAATAATTTACTCATAAAAATACCATCCTTATCTTACAGGTTTTTCTATTTTTCCACTTACCATCTCAGATAAAGCTACGTTGTTAACTTTAGATACTTTCCAACGAACTCCAGGAATATCTCCCATAGATCTTCCAGATGGTCCACCAATTCCTTCAATCATAACTTCATCGTGCTCATCGATAAATCCAATAGCTCCGTCACCTGGTGCGAAAGCAGTTAATTGTTTACCATTTTTAATTAATTGAACACGAACACATTTACGTATAGCAGAGTTAGGTTGTTTTGCTTCTATCCCTACTTTTTCGATTACAATTCCTCTAGCTTGAGGAGCTCCTTCAAGAGGGTCTGCTTTAACATCTAATCTTAAAGCTTTCCTTTTGTAATCCACGTCTTTCCACTTAAAATTTTGTCTATTTTTTTTAAGTTTTTTTGCAGCAAAAAGTCCTGGCATAATATTTCCTCTAAACTTTTATTAAACATATCTAAGAATCCACCGCTGCGATTTATACTGCTAAAAAATAGCTAATACAATCTAAATTCCAAGATATAACTAGTTAATAATATAATAATTAATTAGATAACTTAAATTATCTAAATGAAGATATCATAAGATTTATTGAAACAATAGTAAAAAGCACACACAACTATGTTTCATTAATTGTCGATATCTTATGATGATTTATCTTTTTTAACATTAATAAAGGTATCTATTTTACCACTTAACTTAATGTAATTAACAGAATAATAAAAAAAAAGTAAAAAAATAAAATAGTTAAAATTAACTATTTTAAAATAATGTTGTTTATATTGTGTTGTCTTTTTGCAATTAACTTAGCTCTTTCGATGTTGACACCATTTTTACCAATAGCAATACGTTTATTGGTATTATCTGCTGTAACAGTAGCTATTTTTTCACCTGATTCTCTTTGAAGTACTTTAACACCTTGTACTTCAGCAGGGGATAAAAGATTTTTAATAAACTGGATTGGATCGTCGGATAATTCAACGATTTCAATTCCTTTATCTACTGCTCTTTGAACTTTGGAAACAGTACTTCCGCCTTTTCCAATAGCTAATCCCATATCACCGTTTTTCACGACAAATGTGACTTTACCATGTTCATCATCGATAATACAATCTTTAACCATTGCTCCAGTCATATTTTCAAAAAGAGCTATGTATCTAATTTCATTTGCAGTGAATTTAATAGACATGCGAATCTACCTCAAATCATCTAATATAGTAGAATCTCCTGGATCGTTAACGATTAATGTAGCAACTGTAAATGGTTTACCACAGACAGAACCCAATTCTACACTTGTTCCTTCATAAGTGTATGATGGGATATCTGAAAGATTTGTATAATATTCAACATCTTCAACAATATCTTTAGGAGTGTTAGCAGCAACAACTACAAGTTGACCTTTTCCTAATTTTAAAGATTGAATTGATTTTTCAGAGCCTAATGTCACATCACCAGTATCGACAGCTACCCTGATACTTCTATCTACGTCCATCATCTAGCCTCCTATTCATTTTTATTTGCCATTTTGACACCGATTGAACCGGTACCAAGAGGTATTGGTTGTCCAATAATAATATTTTCGATGATACCGGTTAAATCATCAACTTCACCGCGAATACTTGCACGAAGTAAATGTTTACCAGTTTCTTCAAAAGCTGCACGAGCTAAAACACTTGATTTTTCACCACTAATACCATGTCTACCAATAGATTTAACTTCTCCTTCAGAAGTCATGATATCTGCAACTAACATAATATGTCTAACATCAACACTAAGACCTTGGTTTTCAAGAGTATTTCTTGCTTCGTTAATAATTGATTGACGAGCAGCTTCAATACCTAATACAGTTTCTATTTCATGAATATCATTTGTAGTTGTTCTGTATGTATCAATACCATCCATTGAAAGAATATCTTTAAGATTAGATCCTTCAGTGTGCATAATCCATTCTCTTTCATCTTTACGGATAATAACTTTTCCAATGCCTTTGATACCACTTATCTGCAAATCACGGAATTTGTCTGCTAAAAGACGAAGTTCCCTAATTTCGCGTTTTGATGGTTCAACAATAATATTGACATTATCATTAATAACAGATTTTTTAAAATTCTTAGTAATTTTACCAAGAATTTCATCAATATCAAGTCTTTTATCTTCAATTTTCCTTTGGTCTAAAACAGCTTCAACTCTCATATCAGCATAATTTAAACTAAAGTCACTAAGAATATCATTTACAGTACTTTTACCAATTTTATTAGCTAAAGTCTTAACGAATTCTTCATCATTACGTTTTTCTTCTGTAAAGTAAATATCCATAGTTGGAGTAGCAATTTTTTTTCTTGCATCAACGATTTCAATAAGTCTTGGAAGACCTAATGTTACGTTTAATTCCATTACCCCTGCATAGTGAAAAGTACGCATAGTCATCTGAGTACCAGGTTCACCTACAGATTGTGCAGCTACTGTTCCAACAGCCTCACCAGCTTCAACATGAGCTCGCTCATAGGCAGTTTTAAGCTCCCCAATAAGCATATCTAATTCATCATCAGATAAATGCCTATTAACATAAGCAGATGCTAAATCATCCACATATTTTTCAGGGAACTTTACACGACTTGATGGGTCAATAATCCCATCTTCAACAAATCTTGCATCAAAGTTTATTTTAGCTTTAAGTAAAGCATCTTCAACCTTTTTAATTATTGCATCATCCATACTTACACCTATTTACCTTCTTGTTCAACACTTGATTTGTAATTTGGATTAGCATCACCTAATCTATTTTCATCAATGATTTTATTTAAATCAGCTGCTTTACCAAAGTCACTTTTAGCAGGGTCTACTCCATCTTCACCAAACATAAGTTGAATAACCATTCCTTGGTTATCAGTAACAAGTCCAGATGGTTTAACTTGTAAATCTTGAAGAGCGTTTACAAGTCTTCTTTGCATATAACCAGATTGTGCTGTACGAATCGCTGTATCTACAAGACCTTCTCTTCCACCCATAGCGTGGAAGAAAAATTCAATTGGATCTAAACCACTTTTATAACTTGAATGTACAAATCCTTTTGCTTTTGCACCTAACTCATTTTTACGGAAGTGAGGTAAAGTCCTATCAATATAACCCCTATGGATACGACCACCACGAACAGATTGTTGTCCTACACAAGAAGTAATCTGAGTAAGGTTCAACATAGATGCCCTAGCACCAGTACGTGCCATAACTACAGAATGGTTGTGCTCCATAGTAAGATAATTTTCTGCAATTTGACCAGATACATCCCTAGCTTCCCCAAGCACTTGCATAATCTTCATTTCTAAAGTTTCTTCAAGACTTCTACCAGGTAAAGCTTCAAGATAATCATTTTCATATGCTTCAACTAATTTATCTACTTTACGTTCAGATTCTCTTAAGTGCTCATTAATCCTTTCTTGAGCTTCTTCAGGAATTTCTTCATCATTAGTACTTGTGGTAATTCCTGTTTTCATAATTCCACAAATAGCTAAATCAGTAGATCTATCTAAGAATTCTTTAGCTCTAGCAGGACCATACTCTTTAACAATTTTATCTAAAATACGTCCTGAGAAAGAACCATAAGCTTTTTCATCAATAACCCCTTGTTTAAGCTCACCATTTTCAATTACAACATAAGCATCAATATCACAATCTTCTTCTAAACAGTGATCACATTTTCTACAAACTTCTGCTTTATAAACAAGATTTAAATCATCAGGTAATAATAAAGAGAATAACTCTTTACCAGTCCAATTTGCATGTTTACGTTTTAAATGTTTAGGATCAACATTTTCATTGTTGAATAAATGTGATTTTCTTATAATTTGTAATGCTTGTTCTTCAGTAAACTCTGAACCCGGTTTTGTTAAAAGGTATGCTCCAGAAATGTGATCGTGAATAGCACCAATAATTGGTCCACCAAACCTTGGAGATAAAATATGCTCTTGTACCCTCATTAAAGATTTAGCTTCAGCACGAGATTCATCAGTTTGGAAAACGTGCATGTTCATTTCGTCCCCATCGAAATCTGCATTGTAAGGAGGACATACACATAAATTAAGACGGAATGTTTTATATGGAAGTACTCTTACTTCATGAGCCATCATAGACATTCTGTGAAGTGAAGGTTGACGATTGAATAAAACCATATCCCCATCTTTTAAATGTCTTTCAATGATATAACCTGGTTCCAAGTTTTCTAAAATCATTTCTTTTGTTTCATTTAAAAGTCTGATTTTTCTTCCATCTGTCCTTATAACATAGTTAGCTCCAGGATGAACATTAGGCCCATTTTCAATGTATTGTCTCATTTCATCCATGTTCCATTCATTTACATAAGCAGGTACAGTAACCTCTTTTGCAATCATTTCAGGAACACCCACTTCATTAATACTAATGTTTGGATCTGGAGAAATTACAGTACGAGCAGAGAAATTAACCCTTTTACCAGATAAATTACTTCTGAACCTACCTTCTTTTCCTTTTAACCTTTGAGCTAAAGTTTTTAAAGGTCTTCCAGATCTATGTCTTGCAGGAGGAACACCACTAGCTTCATTATCAAAGTAAGTAGTTACATGGTATTGTAATAATTCCCATAAATCTTCAACAATAAGTTGAGGAGCACCTGCTTCCATATTTTCAATTAATCTTTGATTAATACGTAAAATATCAACAAGTTTGTGAGTTAAATCATCTTCAGACCTTTCCCCAGTATCTAAAGTAATAGAAGGTCTTACAGTAACTGGTGGAACAGGTAAAACTGTTAACACCAACCATTCTGGTCTAGCAACTTCCGGATTAACACCTAAAACAAAAGCATCATCATCAGAAATTCTTTCAAGTCTTTCACGAACTTCACTAGCAGTTAATTTATAATCCCCTTGATTAATTGAAACAGGTTTATCAATAGTAATTGGTTCTTGTTCTGCTTCACAATGAGGACAAACATCTTTACGTGCTTCATTATAAATTTCTTTTAAAATTTTATTTAAATTATCATGATGAGATTGAGCATCTTTAATTTTTTCAGTATATCTGAATATTTCTTCATCAGTTAATAAAACACGACCACAATCATTACAAGTTGAACGTAAAATTTTGTGAATTACATCACCAAAACCAACATGAATAACCGGTCTAGCTAATTCAATACTACCAAAGTGTCCTTGACACTCTCCACCTCTATAACCACAAGATCTACATTTTAAACTTGGATCAATAACCCCTAAATGAGGATCCATTAAACCATTTTCAATAGGATAACCGTCTTCATCGTAAGTATCAGGAGTTTCAATTTTAACTACTGACATTTCACGAATATCCTCAGGAGACATAAGTCCAAAGTTAATTTGCTTGATTTTTTTTATAAATCCTTTCAAAATATTGACTCCTTCATATTATATAATTATGTTTTGTCTCCTAAAACTAATTTAGGGAAAATACATAAACTTTTAAGTTCGTCCAATAACAATTTAAATGCGTATGAAATTTCTATTGGATAAGTTTCAACATCACCACATATTGGGCAGTATTTTTTATTTTTATTTTTATCATATACTGCTAACATACCACAATTTTCACAAACAATAGCTTCATATTTGTCAGATTCGTCTAAAAGCCTTTCTTTTAATGTGAGAGCTGCACCATGTGCAATAAGACAATCTCTTTCCATTTCTCCAAACCTTAAACCACCTTCACGAGCCCTACCTTCAGTAGGTTGGCGAGTGAGAACTTGCACAGGACCTCTTGAACGAGCATAAACTTTATCAGTAGTCATGTGGTGTAATTTTTGGTAATATGCCACTCCTACAAATATTTCAGCTTCAATTCTTTCTCCAGTTACACCATTATATAATGATTCACAACCTGCAGATTCAAATCCATGGTCTTTAAGTTGTTGTTTGATTTCTTTTTCAAGTTCAGTGTTAAATGGAGTTCCATCAACACGTTCTCCTTCAAGACAACCTGCTTTACCAGCTACCATCTCAAGCACTTGCCCTACAGACATCCTAGATGGAATAGCATGAGGATTAACAATTAAATCAGGTACAACACCAAATTCGGTGAAAGGAATATCTTCAGGAGATAATATTAAACCAAGAACCCCTTTCTGACCGTGCCTTGATGCAAATTTATCTCCAAATTCAGGTTGCCTAGTATCTCTTACTCTAATTTTAGCCAACCTACTTCCCTCAACAGTTTCAGTTAAAAGAACTGCATCAACAATACCTTTTTCACCATGTCTAACTGTTACAGAAGTTTCTCTTCTTTTTTCTGCTACAGTACCAAATTCATCAATTTCCTCTAAGAATCTTGGTGGTGAAGTTTTACCAATTAATACATCTCCAGATTCCACATATGATTCAGGGTTAACAACACCATCATCATCTAAATGCCTATAAGCTTCTTCAGACCTGTAACCTTTAATGTTTTTATCCGGAACTTCAAATTTATCTTCTTGTCCACCAGGATACCTTTTTTCAGCAGTATCATATGCTCTGAAAAATGAAGATCTAGCTAATCCTCTTTCAAGAGAACCTTTGTTAATAACCATTGCATCTTCCATGTTATATCCTTCATAAGACATAAGAGCTACAACAAAGTTTTGACCAGATGGTCTTTTATCATAATTAGTTGAATCAATAATACGTGTTTTTACAATAGGAGTTTGTGGGTGGTGTAATAAATGAGCCCTTGTATCTGTACGTAATGCATAATTAGAAACATATAATCCTAATGCTTGTTTTGTCATACCTGCTTCCATTGTATTCCTTGGTGAAGAATTGTGATCAGAAAATGGAATAATACCTGCACAAATTCCAAGCATAGTAGCAGGATCTATTTCTAAATGAGTGTGATCTTCATTTAAATCAGCAATACTCATAGCAATATAAGAATTCTCTTCTTCTTCAGCATCTAAATATTCAATGAGACCATTATTTATTAAATCATCCCATTTTAAATCCCCTTTAGCTACTTTTTCTAAATGTTTATCTGTTAAAACTGGTTTACCATCTTTTACAATAATTAATGGTCTTCTTGCCCTACCAGGATCATTGAATATATAAATCTCATTATTTTTTTCATAATAAGTGATATTCATTTCATGAGAAACCTCACCATTTCTCCTTTTTTCTCTCATTTCTTGTGTGAAACTTACTGGGTCTTCACAAGATCCTAAAAGCTCACCATTAATATAAATTTTAGCACTATTCATATTATCTTTCCCCATTTAACTTTAATCCTCTAAAACATCCATTTTCTTAATAACATCAATAATTTCTTGTTCATCAGAACCTTCAGAAATATTACACATTAAAGCTAAATTCTTTACCAAACCACAGTTAGGACCCTCTGGGGTTTCGTTTGGACAAATTTTACCAAATTGTGTTGGGTGCAAATCTCTTGCTTCAAAGTGAGGTTGACTTCTTGTTAAAGGAGATACAACACGTCTTAAATGAGAAAGAGTACCCATATAACTAGTCCTATCTAATAATTGACTTACACCAGCTCTTCCACCAACCCAATTACCAGTTGCAATAGCATGTTTAATATTTTCAGTTAAAACATCACTACGAACTGCTTGTTTGATAGAAAGTTCTTTACCACGAGAAATACTTCTTTCAAGTTGGTAGCTCATATCTCTAGTTAAATTTGTAAAAGCTACTCTGAATAAATCTTCCATTAAATCTCCAGAGACTCTAAGTCTTTTATTAGTATAATGATCCTTATCGTGAGGTTCTCTTTGTTCATCAATAACCTGAAGCAACATTTCAGTCATTTCAGCTAAATAAATAGCTTTAGCTTCACGTCTTTCTGATTCAATACCCATGTGAGGTAATAAGTAACGGTTAATTACATCTTCAGCACGTTTGACACGATATTCTTCAGTCATACCTTTAGCTACACGATTACCAATATATTTAATAGCAGCTAATTGCAAGTATTGTCTTCTTTCTTCTTTATCCATACCATCCATTTCTTTTTGATCTAATTTCAATTGAGAAAGAGACACTTGAATATCATCTGCAATAATCATTTGGAAATTTGGATCATTAGAAATTGCCATGATAATTTCTTGATCAGTAGCCAAACCAAGAGCTCTTAATAAAATAACAAGTGGAATTTCTCCCGGAACATAAGGGAAAGAAATTCTTAAAAAAACACCATTTTTACGTGGTTTTTTATATTCTAGAGAAATTCTTGCTCTAAAACCACTTTTAATAGAAGTTACAATAGCTTTAGCTCTTCTATCTTCAACTTCGCCAAGACGTTCAAGAATTATTTTATTTGGTGCAATTTCTTCCATTGTTACAACAGCTCTTTCAGAACCATTTACAATAAAGTAACCACCTAAATCTTGAGGGTCTTCACCTTGTTCAATTAATTCCTCATCACTAAGACCATGAAGATGACAAATATCTGATTTAAGCATTACTGGTAATTCACCAATATATACTTTTTCTAAAGGATTATCTTCCCCTTCTTCATTTAATGCCATCTCAAGATACATATGTGCAGAATAATTTAAATTCCTAAGTCTTGCTTCCGCAGGATAAATCATACTTTTAGAACCATCTGCTTCTTTAGTGAATGGTTTTTCAATAAAGAGTTTACCAGTTTTTAAAGTATATTTACCATTTTCTAAAGTAATAGGCTCAGTAATATCTATGATATTTTGAATCCCATTATTTATAAAATCGTTATATGATTTAATATGATGGTCAACTAAATCATATTTATCAAAAAATGCATCAACTAATTTCCAATTATTCTCTGTCATGGACTTCCTCCAGCATTGTATAAAACACCTTAAAAATAATTAACTAAATAAAAATAAGATTAGGAAAAACCTAATTAAAATTCTTCATTTGATTTATCATTCTTAATTTACTCCTAACTATCTTCATAAGATAATTCCTCTCAAACTAAGTTCAAATTTATTATAATGAATTTCCAAAAACAATAAAAAAAATTATAGAAATAAACTTATTATACTAAATTTTACTACTCTAACATTATAACTAACTTTTTACAATACGATATGTAACAAAAGTACCTGCAGTATCACTCTCACGAGTAATTCTTAAAATATTATTTTCTTTAGCATCAATAGCTTTAACAACAGGATCATCAACTTTAATTCTAGGAAGATTTTCAATATCATAATCAACACTATTTCTTAAATCTTCAATTTCAGAATCAGTCATTATTTCATGCTTTGGTACAAGCATATGTCCTTGAATATTAATTTTCAAATATAATTCCTCCAGCTAGAAAAGTTAAAATATAAAATTAGAAAACGGGCCCGACGGGAATTGAACCCGCGGCCGCTTGGTTAAAAGCCAAGCGCTCTGCCAGACTGAGCTACGGGCCCTCACATACAACAATTAAATATTAAGCGCCTTGGCCGGGATTTGAACCCGAGTCGCGGGCTCGACAGGCCCACATGATAGCCCCTACACCACCAAGGCAGGAAAATACTTAACATAATAGTATAGCTAATCAAACTGTATTAACCATACACCATTAATTACTATGATTTTTATCATATATAAAGGTTTCGGAAAAATCAATTTTTTTCCAACCAAATATATAATCAATTTAATAAAGTAATCAAATCCCGCCTGCCGGACTTGAACCAGCAACATTTGGATCTACAGTCCAACGCTCTGCCAAATTGAGCTAAGGCGGGACATGAAATGGGACCGCCCGGATTTGAACCGGAGTCTCAGGCTCCCAAAGCCCAAAGGATCGACCAAGCTACCCTACGGTCCCATCAATACATATACATTGTATGACATACATCATACATTACTTATTTTATACTTTCTAATATATAAAGGTATCGAATTACACCAATATAAGATATAAAATAATGAGCCCCGAACGGGAATTGAACCCGCGACCACGAGATTACAAGTCTCGCGCTCCACCAGACTGAGCTATCGAGGCACAATCAAATTAATATAACAAATAAACTTTTGTACGAACTTACTTAAATACTTTTCTAATAATTTCAAAATAATGAAATTAAATAAAAAACTTCACTAAAAAATGACACTTGTTCAATAATACAAAAAAATCGACAATAAAACTAAATACAATTCAAAAACAAGTATATTAAATACTAAAAAATTCATAATTATAAATCATGATAAATAAAGAAATATTACTTCAAAAAATACCTAATTTATTAAATGAAGTAAAAACTAAAAATCCATTAACACACTGCATAACAAATTTTGTAACAGTAAATGACTGTGCTAATGCTATTTTAGCTATTGGTGGTTCGCCAATCATGTCTGAAGACACTGAAGAAGTATCTGAAGTTGTTTCAATAGCTGATGCATTAGTAATAAACATAGGAAAATTAAACCAAGAACAAGTTGAATCTATGAAAGTCAGCTCAAACCAAGCAAATAAAATTAATACTCCAATCATTCTTGATCCAGTAGGTGTAGGAATAAGTAATCTAAGAAATAGAGTAACATTAGAACTTATTGAAAATTATAAATTAGCAGCTATCAGAGGAAATATAACTGAAATAAAAACAATAGCTAAATTAACTGGAATAATTTCTCAATCAAATACTGCAAAAGGTGTAGATGTATCTAATGAAGATATTATAACTAAAGATAACTTAAATACAAATGCCAAAATCATTTCTAAACTTGCAAGTAAATTAAATACTGTGATACTAGCTAGTGGACCAATAGATATTTTGTCTAATGGTGAAACTACCATAGCAATTAATAATGGTGATGAAATGATGCCTCAAATTACAGGTAGTGGCTGTATGTTATCTTCAATTGTAGGCAGTTGTATTGGAGCAACAAATCCTTTTGAAGGAACTTTACTTGCAGCATTATTAATGACCATAGCTGGTGAACATGCCAGAGCCCAAGTAGATAATGAAAATTCTGGAACTGGAAGTTTTAGAACTTATTTAATTGATTATTTATACAAATTAGACAGTGAAACTTTAATTAATGAAAGTAATATTGAGATAATATGAATAACCTAGATTTAACCCTTTATCTTGTAACTAACAATAGTAAAAATGAAGAAAAGTTCTTAAATATTATAGAAGAATCTCTGAAAGGAGGGGTTACTGTAGTTCAACTTAGAGAGAAGAAGGCTGAAACTTTAAACTTCTATAATTTAGCTTTAAAAGTTAAAGAAATCACACAAAAATATAATGTTCCTTTAATAATTAATGATAGAATTGATATTGCATTAGCTATTGATGCTGACGGTGTGCATGTTGGACAAAGTGACATGCCTGCTAAAATAGCAAGATCAATGATTGGAAAAGATAAAATTTTAGGAGTATCTGCAGCAACTATAACCGAAGCTAAAAAAGCTCAAAGTGATAGTGCAGATTATATTGGAGTCGGTGCAGTTTATCCAACAAATACTAAAGATGATGCAACTTCAGTATCTAAAAAAGAGCTAAAAGAAATAGTAAATTCTATTGATATTCCTGTAGTAGCTATTGGCGGAATTACACAGAAAAATACCCATGAACTAACTGACTGTGGAATCAATGGAATATCTGTTGTTAGTGCTATTATGAATGCTGAAAACCCAAGAATAGCTAGTGAAAGTTTATTAAAAGAGTTTAAAGCGAAAAATAGTTAATTTTCACTATTTTTTGCTGAATCTCGTAATGCCTGGACAGCTACTAATTTTTTACCTGCAAGCATACTAATACAAGCCCCACCACCACTACTTAAATGACTCATCTGATCATCATAACCAAGAGCTGAAGTAGCAGCTGCAATATGGCCTCCACCAATTAAAGTAAATGCATCTGATTTAGCCATTGCATTAATTAAATCTTCTGTTCCCATCGCAAATTTAGGGTCTTCAAATACTCCTGCAGGACCATTTGCAAATACCGTTTTTGAATCACGAATTATTTTTGCATAATAACTAATTGTTTTTACACCAATGTCAAAAATAGCCCCATTTGGTATTTTATCACAGTCAACATCCATTCTTTCACCATTTTCTTCAATAGCCACATCAATTGGATATTTTACTTTATCACCAAATTTATCAATAAGTTCTTTAGCTTTAGAAACCATTGATTCATATCCTTTACTACGTATGAAGTTTTCATTGACTTCACAAATATCAACACCTGCAGCCCAAAGAATAATATTTCCAACAATACCTGTTGTTAAAATATAATCTGCAGTACCATTAGACAATACATTTTCCATAACATCTATTGAATCATCAGGTTTCATTCCACCAAGTAAAAATACACAAGGATGTTCAACATTATCTAAAGCATTTTGAATTACAGTTAACTCTTTTTCCATTACCCTACCTGCAGCTGAAGGAGTATTAACTGTAAAACCAACTAAAGATGCCTGAGACCTATGAGCTGCTGCAAATGCATCATTAACAAAATAATCAATTACCGGAGATAATTGTTTAACAAGTAAAGTTTCTGCTTGAGCATCTGGAGAACGTGATAAAGATTCTTCAGAAAAGAACCTTACATTTTCAAGTAAAAGAATTTCATGAGGTTTTAATTGTTTAATAGCTTCTTTTGCAGATTTTGAAAAAATAGAATCAATATATTTCACTCTTAAATTCAAAAGATTAGACAATGCTTCAGCATGTTGAGACAAATCTGTGAAATCTTTTTTACCTGGGCGGCTTTGATGAGCAAGTAATACAACTTTAGCTCCTTTATTAGATAATTCTTTAATTGTTTGAGCATGTAATTTTAATCTTGTATCATCCAATATAATTCCAGAGCTAGGATCTACAGGAGAATTAATGTCAATCCTAACTAACACAGTTTTATTTTCAACATCAAAGTCATCAATTGTATTAAATTTATCAGCCATCATTTCACTCAAAATATTAAATACATAAATTTATAAAAATACAAGTTTTTATAATTTACTAACTAAATCCAATAAAGCATTCTTAGGATTCTCAGCTTTAACAATTCCAGAAGCTAATAACACTCCATCAGCACCTAAATCCATAGCAGCTCTCATATCATCACCAGTTGATATTCCAGCACCACATAAAACTTTAATATCTTTATTAATTGATTTAACTTCATTAACAGAATCTTCAACAACTTCAGGTTGTGCTTGAGATACTGGAATACCTGTACCAATAAGTTCAGGAGGTTCCACAGCTACTGCATCAGGATTAAAAGTAGCTATTGCTTTACTTGTTGCAATATTATTTGTACAAACACAAGATTCAATATTATGAGCTTTACATAATTGTACAACATCATCAATATCAGCTAGTTTCATCCTATTTTCAGAGTGATTAATTAAACTACCAGAAATACCTGCTTCAACTAAAGTTTCAATTAAATTAGAACCAGTATGCCCCCCCGGAGTAATTGGATCAATATGTTGTGCAAAAATAGGTAAAGAAGTTTTCTCTTTAATCCTATAAATATCTGCTACTTGTGGTGATGCAACCATTGTTATGCCAGATTCTTCTGAAGCACTTTCTAATGCATAAGCTAATTCTAATGCTTTTTTCCCACTAGATTCCAAATAAGTTTTATAATTTAATATTACAATCGGCGTATTCATAAATAATTCCCCAAATTATTAATATAATTAATACTTTAATTTAGAATGATTTAAATTTAACCAAAAGAGTTTAAACAACATCACAATATACACAAAATACACATATTTTTAGATAAAATAAATATATGAACAAAGCAAACAAACTTTGTATAATTTCAATAATATTCATCAAGTATGACACTACTAAATAGGATGTCCACCATATGACATTCCGTCACCCCTATCTTCCCACACATGTTTTCCATTATACATTATTCCATTATCTCCTCTTTCACCGAACCTCTCAAATAATTCATCATCAGACATTTCAGGATATTTAGCTTTTAATTGTTCACATGACAAATGATCATCTTCATAATAATTACTTTGAGAAGAAGATTTTTGATTAGTATTTTTAAATCCATTATTTTCAACTTGAACTATTTTACTAATAACCGATACATTTTGAGTTATATTAGCACTTTTATATTCCCCATCTCCATCAAAAATACATACAACAGAATAATTTCCAACATCACTTATGTTAAAGCTAATTAAACCAGTTTCATTAGTAACATATTTAAGATTAGTTTTTGATCCATTTTCATTAGTTAAAGTTATATTAATTGTTTTATTAGCTATTCCAATACCCTTTTCATCACTTAGCTTAACAGTACAATTATCCACATCATATAAAGTTGCATTACTTGTAATTGTTAATGATGATTCTTCTTGTGAGTTTAGAAAAACAAAAGCAGAAACAACACCTGCTAAAATTACTACAACTACACAAACAAGAACCAATAGTTTATTATTCATAATCATAATATGATTAAATTGATATTAAATTTTTTGGAAAATAATCAATTACCTAAAAGCTTACTTTTGATTTTTAATACTTCCATATTATTTAATTTTAGACCCCACATCTTAATCAAAATATTAATTACTACAGTAAAACTAAATTAATTATAAAAGCATTTAAGGATTTTTAAAATTATGTCATTAAATAAAAAACAAGTAGAAAAATTAGAATACAGTGGATACAGATTTGTTGGTAAACATAATCATGCAGCTGCTAAAATATGTCATTGGACTAAACAAAGTATTTTAGATAAAGGAGTATGTTATAAAGAAAAGTTTTATGGTATTAAAAGTCATAGATGTCTTCAAATGGCTCCTGCAGTACCTAACTGTCAGCAAAAATGTGAATTTTGTTGGAGGGATTTATCATACACTCAAACACAATGGGAAGGAGAATATGATGATCCGAAAACCATAATTGATGAAGCTATTAAAGCTCAAAACAATTTACTTTGCGGATTTTTTGGAAATGATAAAGCAAATAAAGAAAAATTAGAAGAATCCAAAACTCCTACAAATGCTGCAATATCTTTAGCTGGAGAACCAATGTTATATCCAGAAATTGATGAATTAATAGCTGAATTTAATCGCCGTAATTTCACAACATTTATTGTTAGTAATGGTCAATGTGTTGATAAATTAAAAAACTTAGAAACTGAACCCTACCAACTATACCTTTCCTTAGATGCTCCAACAAAGAAAATATATAATGATGTTTGCCAACCCCAAATTAATGAAGGATGGGATAATTTAAACCAGTCTCTTGAAACATTATCAACTTTTAACTCTCGCACATGTATAAGAACAACATGCGTTAAAGGAAGAAATATGATTAATCCTGAAAAATATGGGGAATTAATCAAAAAAGCTAATCCAGATTTTGTAGAAATAAAAGCATATATGTGTGTTGGATCATCAAGAGACAGATTAACCCTTGATAATATGCCAACATTCGATGAAGTTAAAACTTTTGCCCAAAAAATAGGAGAAAAATGTGGTAAAAAAATAGTTAACGAATCTGAAATTAGTCGTGTTGTTCTGCTTCAATAGCTATTTTTTCTCCTAATTTAAATGCATTTTCCAAATCAATTGGAAATTGTGTTTTACGTGTTTTTAATTTTTCTTCTTTTGTGAATAACTCCATTTTATATTTGGAGTAATCAAATTGATATGTGTCATAAGAATAAAGATGAATTGGCTTTGTAAACATTTTTTCTAAAACCATTTCATTTTTATCAAATAATTCATGATAACCTAATTGTCTTGCAGTTTCTTCATCAAGATTCATAGTATAAATACAACCAATAGCCATTCTTTTTGGAGCTAAGCTAGTCATTTTTTCATCATAAACAAAAAATGGAAAGATAAAACGCTCTAAAAAGCACCTCATTACTCCACTTACATCACCAAAGTAAACTGGTGATCCAAGTATTACACCATCAGACTGGACGATTTTTTCTAGAATCGGTTTGAAATCATCATTATAAACACATTTTCCATAATGACGACCATTAATTTTTTTACATGCAAAACAACTTTTACAACCATTAAAAGGAATATCATACAAATTAATTGATTCAATTTCAGAATCATTACAAACTGATTTTATTCCTTCTGATGATTTTTCTAGAAGCTGAGCAGTATTTCCATCTTTTCTAGGGCTACCATTTATAATAAAAAATTTCATTCTTCTGCCTTAATTTTATTACAAAGCTCAACAGCTTTTTTAGCAGCTTTTTCCATGGATATTTCATATGGAATTCCTGCTTCTTCAAGTATTTTTTGACCTTCTTCCTCATTAGTACCAGTTAATCTAATAACAATAGAAACCAAACTTTTTGATTCTTTAATAGCATCAACTACACCATGAGCCACATCATCTGCTTTAGTAATTCCACCTAAAACATTTAAGAATACTACTTTAACAGGTTCATAATTTAATACTATGTTAAGAGATTTTTTAATACTTTCTTCTGAAGCTCCACCACCAATATCTAAAAATGTGGCTGGTTCTCCACCATGAAACTTAATCATATCCATACCGGTTAAAGTTAAACCTGCACCATTACCAATAACTGCAATATCACCATCTAATTTAACAAAGTCTATTGCTTTTTTCTTATAACGTGCAAGTTTTACTAATTCTTGATGCCTATATAATGAATCATTTTCAACAACGAATTTTGCATCAGCAGCAATCAAACCATCATCAGTTAGAACTAATGGATTGATTTCCGCTGTTTCAGCATCATATTTCTCAAATAATTTATATAATTTATATATTACATCACCCATTGGAGAAATTAACTCAGAAGAAACACCCATTTTACGAGCAATTTCACGAGCTTCATATGGTAAGAATTCAATTAAAGGATTTGGATGATATTTAATTATTTTTTCAGGATTATTTTTAGCTAAATTCTCAATCTCAACTCCACCTTCATTACTTACCATAATAACTGGTCTTTTATTAGCTCTGTCAATTGAAATACTTAAGAAATATTCTTTAATAATATTTGCTTTTTTCTCAATTAAAAGCTGATGTACTTTTTCACCATTAATGGTGCTTCCCAATAATGAATCAGCTACTTTATATGTTTGACCCGGATTATCTGCAAATTTAATACCTCCAGCTTTACCTCTACCACCAACTAATACTTGTGATTTAATAGCTACAGGTACACCCATGTCAGATGCAATAGTAGTTGCTTCTTCAGCAGAATTTGCAACATGTCCTTCTAAAATTGGAATTCCTTCTTCATCAAAAATTCTTTTTGCCATATATTCAAAAAACTTCATCATAACACCTAATTAGAAATTATATCCTGCTTCAAAAGCAGCTATATTTTTATCTTCAGTTCCTGCAGGAACACTAGCTTTAATTGACTCCATAGCTGCATCTTTAGATATAACTTCTGTAATTTTTGTAATAGCTCCAACCATGACAATATTAGCTACAATTTTAAGACCAATATCATCCATTGCTGTTTTAGTTGCTGGAGCATTGTAAACTTTAATATTATGTTCATCAATAAAATCTTGAACATCTTCAATAGTTGTTGTTCCAGGATCAACGATTAAAATCCCATTATCCTTCAAATCAACAATATATTTAAGTAAAGCTTCATGAGACATTGCTACTAAAATATCTGGACTTTGAACTTTAGGATAATCAATTTTTCCATCACTAATAACAACTTCACATTTAGAAGCTCCTCCACGAGCTTCAGGACCATAAGATTGAGTTTGAACTGCTTCATTTTTATCAAAAAGACAAGCAGCTTTTCCTAAAATAATTCCTGCAAGAATTACTCCTTGACCTCCAAACCCACCTATTCTCAATTCTTTTCTCATTATTATCCTCCAGTTTATACATCTGATTCATATGCAGAATTAATAAGAGTTCTGCTACCTGATTTATCTTCACTTAATTTTTCAATATTATCACTAAATTCTGCTCTTGATTTATTTACAAATTCGCCAGTGACAATTTTTCCAATTAATTCTTCATCACTCATACCTTCAGCTTCTTCTTTAGATAAAGTGTTTATTTTCATAGTTACTGCCATAGCTGTAGGAGTTCTAAGTTTATTTTTACGACCATAATAAGTTGGACATTGTGAAACAACTTCAACAAATGAAAAACCAGGATTTTTCAAAGCGGTACTAATAGACTCTACTAATTCATCAACTTGAACAGTAGTCCATCTTGCACAATAAGTTGCACCAGCTGCAGCAACTAGTTCTGCTAACTTAAATGGATAATCACCATTTCCATAAGGTGCAGTTGTTCCAAAACTACCTTTTGGAGAAGTTGGACTAATTTGACCACCAGTCATTCCATAAATATTATTGTTAATACAGATAACAGTTAAATTAATATTTCTTCTAGCAGCATGAATTAAATGATTACCACCAATAGAAGCAGCATCACCATCACCAGTAAATACAACAACGTCTAAATCAGAATTAGATACTTTTAAACCAGTTGCAAAACTAAGTGCTCTTCCATGAGTTGTGTGTAATGAATCACATTTAACATAACCTGGAATTCTTGAAGAACATCCAATACCTGAAACCATAGCTATATTATCAAAATTCATTTCTGCTTCTTCCATTCCTTTAAAAAAAGCATTCATAATACTACCATTTCCACAACCTGGACAAAAGATATGGGGAAGCCTGTCTTCCCTCATATAAGGAATAAATTTATTTCCATCAGGATTTTTTTCAATTGACATTTAGTTTCCTCCAATCTCTTCGATTTTTGATAAAATTTCTTCAGGAGTTGGTAATAATCCCCCAATAACACCTAAAAGATGAGTATTAGATTTACCTGCAATTACTCTATCTACTTCATAATACATTTGACCTAAATTCATTTCAACAACTAAAACATCACTTGCAGTTTTAGTTAATTCTTTTATTTGTTCTTCTGGGAAAGGCCATGGAGTATCAATCTTAATATAACCTACTTTTTTACCATTAGCTCTAGCTTCTTTTGTAGCAGTTATAACAGATCTAACTGGAGCACCATATGACACAATAACAATATCTGCATCTTCACAGTTTTCAGATTGTATAGAGCATATTTTATCCTTATTTTTTAATACTTTATTACATAAACGTTTAACAAGAGTTTGATGAGTTTCTGGAGAATTAGTATCTGGGTAACCTCTTTCATCATGAGTTAAACCAGTTACATGAACATCAAAACCTGCACCAAATGAAGGCATTGGATTTGTACCATTTTCAACATTTTTAAATGGTAAAAAATCATCCTTGTTTTCAGGCATTTTTCTTGGAGTAATTTCAATATCATCCTCAACAATGATTTTTTCCCTCATATGTCCAATAACCTCATCAGCTAAAACAAATACAGGAGTTCTGTATTCTTCAGCTAAATTAAATGCTCTTATAGTAAAATCAAAGAATTCCTGAACACTAGATGGAGACAAAGCTATTGGTTCATAATCTCCGTGAGATCCCCAACGAGCCTGCATCATATCTGCTTGAGCAGCCATTGTTGGTTGACCAGTAGATGGAGAACCTCTTTGAACGTTAACAATTACAATAGGAGTTTCTGAAATAAATGCATAACCAATATTTTCTTGCATTAAAGAAATACCTGGCCCGGAGGTAGCAGTCATAGATTTAGAACCTCCCCATGATCCTCCAATAATAGCTCCTGCTGATGCAATTTCATCTTCCATTTGAACAAAAGCCCCACCAACTTTTGGAAGTTCACGAGCTAAAGTTTCAGCTACTTCAGTAGATGGAGTGATAGGATATCCTGCAAAAAATCTGCAACCTGCTTTTAGTGCACCTTTTGCACATGCTTCATTTCCTTGAATAAAAAATTCTTCTGACATGATAATTTCCTCCTAATTCTCCTCTAAATTATTTACTGTGATAGCTTGATCAGGACATGCTAATTCACATTTACCACATTTATCACACCTATCTCCAAAATTAATATAAGGTAATTGTACACCTTTCTTATTAGGCTCAGAAGATATTGCATAAACATTTTGTGGACACATATATAAACAAAGGTGACAACCTTTGCATAATTTTTCGTCAATAATAATCATTCACAATCTCCTAAAAAATTATAATAAATTAAAATAGATTATGTATTATATATGTTTTAATACATTTAAAAAGTTTATTATAAATCATGATAATTTACAGAAAAATAAAAAATTAAAGTACAAATCAAAAATAAATGATTGATTAAACAAAAAAATATTTATTAAGAAATTTTAATCAAAAAATTGAACAAAACTAAGTTTTAAACAATAAAACTATTCAAATTTACAAAGTGATGAAAAATATGAAAAAAATAAAAACACCAATAACTGATGAAGAAATAAATAAACTCCAAATTGGAGATAAAATATCATTATCTGGAGTAATGTATACAGGAAGAGATGCAGCACTACCCCAATTAGTAGAATTAATAAAAAAAGGAAAATCACCAATTAACACTAATGGAATAGCAATAATGCATACTGCAGTAAGTGATGCAGGAATAGCTCCAACAACAAGTAATAAAGAAGAAATAGAGTCTACAATTCCTTTTTTAAGTAAACATGGTGTTAAAATTCATATTGGCAAAGGAATGTTAAATGATGAAACTAAAAAAGCTTTAAATAAAAATAATTCTATTTTTGTAATAACACCACCTGTAGCAGCATTACTTACAAATAAAGTTTCAGAAAAAAAGTGTGTTGCATTTAAAAATGAAGGCATCGAAGCATTATATGAATTAAAAGTAGAAAATATCCCAGGAATAATTGCTATTGCCCATGGAAAAAGTATTTAGAAGAAGAATTATTCTTCTGCTTCTTCTTCATCATCTTCTTGTTTTTTCTCAAAGGAATCAACAAAGTTGACTTTTTCAAAGTCCATGTTTTCCCAAATATCTTTAGCTATTCTAAATCTTGCAAAAGTCACATCCATGTAAGATTTTTGATCAAATTTAGTAACATCATCTAAAGTTATGTTTACAACATCACCATCAATATCAATTACAGTTTTGTTAATATCCATATTAGGAGCTGCATAATGTAACTCAATCATACTTTTAATTTTATCTTCATCATCTTCAATAATTTCAGTAACATCAACATCAAAAACTAAATCTTTACCTGCTAATTCATGGTTGAAATCTACTTTTACTCTTCCACCATTAACAGTTAATATTTTACCAGTGTTTCCTTCAGAGGTAATTTTCATACCCGGTACTGGAGTCATACCTTGCCTTTTGAATTCTTTCATTGGGATTAATTGGATTAATTGTCTGTTTCTAGGTCCAAAAGCATTTTCACTATCAATTTCAATAGTTTTAGAGTCTCCTGCTTCTAATCCAACAATAGCTTCTTCAATAGCAGGTAATAAATGATTTCCACCAACAATAATTGGAATAGGTTTATATTCTTTATTTTCATCAAATAAACCTGCTTCTTTAGCTACATCTTCAAAAGTAGTATCAAATATTTCATCATTTTCTTGAATTTTTCCAGTAAAATTTAATCTTACAAAATCTCCATTATTAATAGCCATAATAAACGCTCCTAAATAAATTTTAATATGTAACCTATGTTAACATTATAACACTTATTAAATTTATAAATAATGCCTTATTAATGTTTTCATAAACTATGCTAAAACAGATTAGTTAATAAAAGAGAAATATATTATTTGACAAATGGTCTTAAAAAATTTATTAATATATCTAAAATTAAAATTATAAATCATGCAAAGAAAAGGAGCAGTTAATTTACCACTTCATGGAGGTCATCCCCCTAAATGGTTATTTACAAGAATGGTTAAACTATCCAAAGCAATTACTGAAGTTATTCTTGATGAATATGGACCTCATGAATTTTTAAACAGGATATCAAACCCATATTGGTTCCAATCCTTTTCTTGTGTTTTAGGTTTTGATTGGCATTCTTCAGGAACAACTACAACAACCCTTGGAGCTTTAAAACAATCCATTAAACCTGAAGAACATGGATTATATATTAGTGGAGGAAAAGGGCCAAAATCTCGTAAAACTCCAGAAGGCATACAAAGAGCTGGAGATTTATTTAATTTAAGAACAAATACTATTGAAAATATGGTGAAAAGCAGTAAATTATCAGCTAAAATAGATAATTCCTGTATTCAAGATGGTTACACATTATACCAACATAATTTTTTCATTACAGAAAAAGGATATTGGGCTGTTGTTCAACAAGGTTTAAATACTGAAAATAAATATGCGCGACGTTATCATTGGATGAGTGATACTGCAATTGATTTCTTAGAAGAACCCCATAGTGCAATTTCATGTGATATTAAAAATCCAAAATCATTAAATATGACTGATAAAGAAAGCAAAGAAGCTCAAAAAATTAGTGTTGATTTAATTAATGATAATCCAGAACATTTACGTAGCTATTTTAAAAGAAAAGATAATCAAATGCTATTAACCGATTTTACAATGCCTTCACACCATCCAGTTCTGGATATGGATATTTCTGATAAAGAGTTTGAAGTTCTTAAAAACGCTTGGGAAATCCAACCTGAAAACTATGAAGAGTTAATTTTACTTAAGGGAATTGGACCTAAAAAAATAAGAGCACTAGCTTTAATTTCTGATTTAGTATTTGGTGAACCTGCAAGCTGGGAAGATCCTGTAAAATACAGTTTTACCCATGGAGGTAAAGACGGATTTCCATACCCTGTTGACAAAGAAGTTTATGACAATTCCATAAACACTATGAGAGATGCAATTGATCAAGCTAGATTAAAAAAAGATGAAAAAATGAAAGCCATCAAAAGATTAGATGACTTTATTAAGTAATATTATCTATTTTCATCATGAATATTAACATTTTTACCATGTGCTGTTGGAATAACTTCAAATACTGGATTTTCAAATTCCAAATCAAATTCTTTACCATCCATTAATAAATGTTGGAAAACAGCAAGAGAAGAAACTTCAGAATGAGGTTGAGTAGTTACTGAAACATTCCAATCCGCACTTTTATATACTTTTCCAGGAACTTTAGCACCACCAACAACAATTAAAATATCAGCACCAGATTCTTGAACCTCCCCAACAATTTCATGGGCTTGAGAACCATACATAGTTAAATGAACTACTTTTCCACCATTATCTTTCCATTTATTGATTATACCCATATAATTTTTAGCATATTCAATTTCAAAATTTCCACCCCATCTATTAGCAGTATCCATTACATTTTCCATGAGTTTATGGTCTTCTTCACCACTTAAATAAATCTTACTAGCTCCAAAAGCTCTTGAAGTTAAACATACATGAGTTGTTATACGAGTATCTCTTCCAATTCTATGGTCTAATCTTAAAACATTTACATTCATTATATCACATCATAAAAAAAATAAAGCTACTGACATAAATAATAATGCCATCAACCTTCCAACTTCATTAGACATTCCTAAAACATCACCATTAGCTATCTCAAAGTTACGTTTAGCAATAAATGCAATTAAAGCACCTGCTACAATAGCACCAACTAAACCTATAATTCCAATAACATCCCCAACCAAATAAGCAATAACTCCTACAATGATTGTAGAAAGAATATAATTAAACATATTGGTTGAATAAATAAAATAACAACCAATACCTCCATCTAAAGGTTTTGAAATTAATGCAGTAGTTAAAAGTGAAGATTTAGCCACCATTTCACAAATAATAATTGCAGCTATACATCCATAATCTAAAACATTATAAATACCTGCAACTGTTAAACTAGCCACAATAAATAAAGTTGCAACTCCCCCAGCACCAACTGAAGAATCTTTCATCACACTTATTTTCTTTTGCGGATCTCCATGAACCATGACCCCATCAGCCATGTCCATCACACCATCCAAATGATTATATCCAGTTATTATCATTAAAAAAGCATAAGTTAATACTGCAGTGAAAAATGAATTTAAATGTAATACATCTGCACAAATTATTCCACAAACAGCTGCTAAAATACCAATGACTAAATGAATAAATGGCCAACACCAAACTAACCTAGTCATGTACTCTATTGAGGTATATTGATTAACTGGAATAATAGTTGAAAAAGATAAAAGTCCTAAAAGAGATTTAATTGGTGAAAATCTTTCATTTTCTTCATTATCCATATTAATTACTCCTCAAAAATTTTTGACATACATCCCGCAATTAAACCTGCAAATATGTCATCTACCATAGGTCCTAAACCTCCAATAATTCCAGGTTTTGCTTCATCATAACGTTTAAAATTAAATGTTGCCTTAGTTCCTGCAATTTGATTAGATATAGCTAAACCTAATACTTCATCAGTGTAAAGATATGCTGGATCATCACTTACATCAACTTCCCTTATTCTTCCACCAGTAAAATCAGCTTCAGTTCGAATAGCTGCCATCAATAAAGCAATAACATTAATATCACATAATGATTTTAAAATTTGAGCTTCAAGTTTTTCAGAAATTTCTTCAGTAACCTCCACACCTGCAACAAGTGCCAAACCTGCTTCTACTAAGTCACCTAAAAGAATACCTTCAGATACAAAATAGTCCAATATTCCAAAAGACAATTCAAGTTTTTCAATTGCATCTTCACAACTAATTATAACTGCTTCTTCAATTGATGTTGCAAGCTCTTCAAAAACAAATTGATTGTCATCATATTGGTTATTTACAATATCCACACTATTTTCATCAGCAGATGCATTTTCAGGAACATTAGCTAAAACAGCAAGAAAATCATTTTTATTTAATATATTTTCTATATGTAATGGAAGACAAAGCCCACGTAAAAACTCTGCTTTAGCTTTAACGACTGTTTTATAAATTTTTAATAACATTCCAGGAGATAAAGTTTTATCAATATATAAAACATGATTTATATCAATTCTAGCATCTGTAAATCCTTTTGGAGAATTTGCTACTTTAAGATTTTCAGTGAAATCTTCAATAACAACATCATTAGACATAAAAGTGAATAATGTTAAGTCACCATAAGTATTTGAAAAATAATCAATAGATTCAACTGCCTGTGCAATATATGAACCTTCAGAATGATTGAAAGCTTCTGCTTTTTTAGCAGTTTTCGTGTAATCATTTTTACTTTCTAAAATATTGACATTTTCAACAATATCAATACCATCACTAACAGTAAAGTCACTGAATGCTAGAAAATACTCCGGATTGTTAATACAAATTCCATAATCCTTAACGACAATATTTAACTTAGTATTTTCCATGATTTTAACCTGCACTATTTAATGTAGTATATTTTATATAGTAATTCTTAATATAAATTTTTTAATAATAAAACTAATAACAATTATAGGGGAAAAATTATGACACTTATTATCGACCCACAAACTGGAGGAATTGCTGGAAATATGATTATAGGTGCTTTAGTTGATTTAGGAGCTAATCCTCAAGAACTTAAAGAAATCATGGAATCAGTTACTCCAGAATTTGGAAAAGTAAAAGTAAGTTTTAATAAAGTAAATAAACATGGAATTGATGCTACTTATTGTAATGTAGAATTACTTAGTGAAAACAAACATATACACTATAAAGAATTGATAAGTAAAATTGATGATTTAAAACTTGATAAAAAAGTAAAAGAAACTTCTAAAAATATTTTTAAAAGAATAGCTATTGCAGAATCAGAAGTACATGGAAAAAGTTTAGATGAAATTCACTTTCATGAAGTTGGAGCTAGTGATGCTGTAGCAGATGTTATTGGATCTGTTTATGCATATTACAGTCTAAATTTAGATAAAGAAAAAATAATTGGGTTACCAATAGCATTAGGTGGTGGACGAGTAAAAACAGCACATGGAACACTACCTGTTCCAGCACCTGCAGTATTAAACATCCTGAAAAACATAAATTGTGTTGGAGGTCCAGTAGATAGTGAACTTGCTACACCTACAGGATGTGCAATTTATGCTGAGTTATGTGATGAATTCAAAAAATTCATTCCAACATGTAAAACAATGAAAGTAGGTTATGGTGCTGGAAAAAAGGATTTTAATTTTCCAAATGTGTTACGAGTTATAAAAACATCCGAAATCACTGAAAATGATCAGATAGATGTTATTGAAACAAATATTGACCATTTAACCGGTGAAGAAATAGGTTATTTATTTGATAAATTACTTGAAGAAGGTGCTTCTGATGTATCAATCACCCCAATTATAATGAAAAAGAATAGACAGGGAAGCCTTTTAAAAGTAATATCCAAACGTGAAAAAAGAGATCATTTAATTGATGTAATGTTTAAGGAAATTGGAACATTAGGAATTAGAATAACTCCAAATTTACATAGAGGAATAGCTAAACGAGAATTTATTAAAAAATCAATTGATATTAATGGAATGACATTTGAAGTAACATTTAAGGTTGCTTATGTAAATGGCAAAATAATTTCAAACAGACCAGAATATAATGATTTATTAAATATATCCACCCAAACAGAGATACCATTAATTGAATTAAAACGAATGATAAGTGATTATAATGACTAAAAAAGCAATAGCAGTATTATCTGGAGGACTTGATTCTGCAGTAGCAACCTGTGTTTATGCAAAAGAATACGAAATTCATGCAATAACTTTTAACTATGGTCAAAAAAGTTTTAAAAGAGAATTAAAAGCTTCAAAAGAAATATGTGAAAAAATGGGATTTACACATGAAGTTATTGACTTACCTTGGCTTAATAAAATAAGTAATTCATCACTTACAAGTGATGAAGATATACCCGCTTTAACAGATGAAGATTTAGATGATTTAACTAAATGTGAAAAAACAGCAAACAGTGTTTGGGTTCCTGGAAGAAATATTGTTTTTAGTGCAATAGCTACATCATATGCTGAAAGTATAGGTGCTGAAATAATAATTGTAGGTTGGGATAAAGAAGAAGCAGCCACATTTCCCGATAATTCTAAAGAATTTTTAGAAAGTTTCAATAAGATGTTAAAAATTGGTTCACCACAAAACATAGAAATTAAAGCACCAGCTATTGATTTGAACAAAGAAGAAATTGTAAAATTAGGTGATAAAACTAACACACCACTAGAATTAAGTTATTCTTGTTATGTTGGTGATGAAAAACACTGTGGTGTCTGCGAAAGTTGCATGAGAAGAAAAAGAGCTTTTAAATTAGCTAATGTTAAAGATCCAAGTGAATATAATCATTAGAATTTTTACAAAAACAAAAATTACTAGAAACTAAAACATTAATAACTGTTTCAACCATCAAGTTTTTATTAAAAAACCATCACTAAATAATATTTTTTAATAAAAGAAAAAAAATAAATAGTTATCTTATTCGATAACCATTAAAATATCTCCAGAATTAACTGCATCTCCAGCTTCTACAAAGATTTCTTTTACAATACCTTCTTCTTCAGCTTGAATATCATTTTCCATTTTCATAGCTTCAATAACTGCTACAGTTGATCCTTTAGTTACTCTGTCTCCAACATTTACATTGAGTTTAATTACCATACCTTGCATAGTTGAAATTAATCCACCTTCAACTGGAGTAAATGGACCTTTTTCAGTTTCTTCAACTTCCATAAATCCAGTAGGCATGATTTTAACTTCAAATACATCACCATCAACTTCTACATTATATTGAGTTGGAATTCCAATTTCATTCTCATTTGGAAGAGCAACAGTTTGAAGTTCTTCTTCAACTGCTTCACCTTTGAGGAATTTTGGAGCAATAGATGGATATAATGCATAAGTAAGTGCATCTTCATCAGATTTAACAAATCCCTTTTGTTCCCCTTCTGTTTTAAATTTGTCAAATTCATCTTCAAGTAAATCTGCAGGCCTACAAGTAATTACTTCTTCATCACCAATTATTTTACTAGCTATTTCATCATTTACTGGTGCGGGAGGTTTACCATAGAATCCTTTCATATATTCTTTAACTTCATTAGAAACAGTTTTGTATCTTTCACCACCTAAAACATTCATTACAGCCTGAATACCTACAATTTGACTAGTTGGAGTTACAAGAGGTGGATAACCCATATCTTTTCTTACACGAGGCATTTCATCAAGTACATCATTATACCTGTCTAAAGCATTTTGTTCTTTAAGTTGTGAAATTAAATTTGAAAGCATTCCTCCAGGAATTTGATATAATAAAACATCTGTATCGACACTTTCTGCAATAGGGTCAATTAAAGCAAGATATTTTTCTTTGATTTGATCAAAATATTTTTTAATAACTGTTAATGATTTTAAATCTAAACCCGTATCATAAGGAGTTCCCTGTAATGCTGCAACCATACTTTCAGTAGGTGGTTGACTTGTACCTCCAGAAAGTGGAGAAATAGCTGTATCTAAAATATCAACACCCGCCTGACAAGCAGCATAATAACTAACCTGAGTCATTCCACTAGTACAATGACAATGCAAATCTACTAATAAATCTGTTTCTTCTTTTAATTTAGATACTAATTCATAAGCAGCTGTAGGAGTGATTAAACCTGCCATATCTTTAATAGCTACAGAATCACAATCAAGAGCTTCAAGTTCTTTAGCTAATTCTACAAAATCATCTAAAGTATGAACTGGACTTAAAGTGTAACTTATAGTTCCTTGTACATGAGCTCCTTGAGCTTTAGCAACTTTAATTGTTTGTTTCATGTTACGAACATCATTTAAAGCATCAAAAACTCTAAATATATCCACACCATTTTCATAGGATTTTTCTACAAATTTTGTAACAATATCATCAGGATAATGTTTATATCCTACTAAATTCTGTCCCCTTAACAACATTTGAATTGGAGTTCTAGTAAATTCTGATTTTAAGCTTCTTAATCTTTCCCATGGATCTTCATTTAAATATCTTATACATGTGTCGAAAGTAGCTCCACCCCATGCTTCAACTGAGAAAAAACCTATTTTATCCATTTCTTCAGCAATAGGAATCATATCCCTAGTTCTCATCCTAGTTGCAAGTAATGATTGATGAGCATCACGAAGTGCAGTTTCGGTAAATCTTACTTTAGTCATAGATTAAACACCTCTCATTAATGTTTTTTTATAAATCAATAAATAGAATAAATTATACCAAATAATATATATTATTTTAACTAGTATTAATATGTTTGTTTAAAAATAGTAAAAATAGTAAAAATGAAAAGTGAAAAATTATCTTTCTAATTCACCAGAAATAAATTTTTCAACATTTTCATAAGCTTCATCATCACTAACTTGTACTGGAGGATGTTTCATCACATAAGAAGAAATAGAAGTTAATTGACCACCAATACCTCTTTCCAAACCAAGTTTACAACACCTAATAGCATCAATAACACATCCTGCAGAATTTGGAGAGTCTTCAACACTTAATCTAAGTTCAATATTCATTGGAACATCACCAAAAGTACGACCTTCCATTCTAAGGAAACATAATTTGTTATCATTTTGCCATGGGACATAATCACTAGGACCAATATGGATATCTCTATCATCCATCCTTTCAGCTACCACAGCCTGTACAGCTTCAGTTTTAGATTCTTTTTTAGAATCCAACCTATCCCTATTAAGCATGTTTAAAAAATCAGTATTTCCACCAGTATTAATTTGATATGTCCTATCTAATTTAACTCCACGATCTTTAAATAAATTAGCTAATGTCCTGTGAGTTATTGTTGCTCCAATTTGTGCTTTAATATCATCACCAACAATAGGAATACCTTTTTGTCTAAATTTAGCATCCCATTCATCATCACTTACAATAAATACAGGCATACAATTAATATAAGCAATTCCTGCATCTAAAGCACATTGAGCATAGAATCTAGCTGCTTTTTCAGACCCTACAGGCAAATAATTTACTAAAATTTCAGCCCCACTTTCTTTCAAGACATCAACAACATTTACAGGTTCTTCATCACTAACAACAAAAGTATAATCATCTTCATAATTAGACATGTGAGGTGCAACACCATCTAAAACATGCCCCATACTTACACATACATCATATTTTGGAATTTCTTCTTGAAAAATAGTTGTACAATTTGGTTTTGCAAAAATAGCCTCATCAATACTTTTTCCAACTTTTCTTGAATCAATATCAAAAGCTGCAACAACATCAATATCACAAGGAGCATATCCTCCAATATCCCAATGCATTAATCCTATTGAATCATCCGAATTTTTTCCATCATAATAATGTATTCCTTGAATAAGAGAACTTGCACAGTTTCCCATACCCACAATTGCTATTTTAATTTTATTCACAATAACACCAGCCTACTTTAATTAAACATAAATATAATATAGTTATTATTAACTTAATATAGTTTATAAAATTATTTATTAATAAGAGGAAATAATTATGAACCCTTATGTTGAAATAATCAGACCTGGAAATGTCATAATGGCCATAATAGCAGTAGTTTTAGTAGCTATTCTTAAAAAAAGTATTGATATACCAATTATATTAGCTATGCTTTCTGTATTTTTCGCCATGAGTGGTGGAAATGTAATTAATGATTATTTTGACTATAAAATAGATTTAATTAATAAACCTCAAAGACCAATACCTTCAGGAAGAATTTCACTTAACAAAGCAAAGAAATATGCTGAATTTTTATTTATAATAGCTGCAATTATTGGATTTATAATATCTTATTTAGTAAATACATGGATTCCTTGCGCTATTGTATTATTTGCAGACATAATACTTTATTTATATGCATATAAATTAAAATCAACACCATTAATTGGTAATTTAACTGTAGGTTTTATGACCGGATTATGTTTCATATTTGCCGGATATTCATTTAATGATCCATCAATAATCTACAAATCATATTTACTTGCATTTTTTGCTTTAATAATGACAACTGCTAGAGAAATAACTAAAGACATAGAAGATATTGAAGGTGACAAATCAGAAGGTGCTAAAACATTCCCAATATTATATGGTACAAAAATATCTGCAATTATTGCAGTTAGTTTAATAATAATAGACTGTGCATTATGCCCAATACTTTACATTTACCATATCTTTAACTTGAATTATTTAATTATCGTTTCAATAGCTGCATTAATATTCATATACGGAGCTATTTTACTTAGAAATCAAGATTCAAAAACTGCAAACAAAGTTTCAAAATATCTGAAAATTGGAATGTTAATTGCATTTGTTGCATTTGCACTCGGAACAATGACAATAAGTATTTAAAAAAAAATATTAATCAAAAATTATAAATAATATTTAATGATTTTTAATGATTTAATTTTAAAAAAAAATGATGCAAAATTCATATTAACTCTCCTTATAATTAGTTCATTATTAGTTGCTTACTATATTCAATTTACAGAAAATATTGGAATATATTGTTCTGATGTTTATGTTTATTTAATAAATGCATTATATTATTCTGGAGTTAATATGAATGTAACGTCGACTATTCATTTGTACCCTCTAATTTCAGTTATAACTTCATTATTATTTGATTTAGGGATTAAAAGTGAATTTTCCATATATTTAGTTACAGGAATATTCGCAATAATTGGAAATATTGGATTTTATATTTTACTTAGAACCAGATTCAACGAAATACTAAGTTTAACTGGATCTGTAATGTATGCTACTTTTGCACTTAATTTAGCATGGTTAGCTAACGGAACTTTAGATTTACCAGCAGTAGCTGTGAGTATTTGGTGTATTCTTACTTCATATATTGCAATAAAATTAAATCCAAAATATTATGTAATAGCTATGCCTCTTTTTGTAATTTCCTTATTTACAAGATATACTACCGGCTTAATTTTACCAGTTTTATTATTATATTACATTTATGAAAAAGGATTTAAAATAGCTCCTGAAGACAAAAAATATATTAAAAAAGGAATTATTGTTTCAATTGGTATTTTTGTCATAGTTTTAGTATTATTAACTTTAATGAGTGATTTTAAACTACCATTATTCCATGAAACTGCAATTAGGGTAGAAGGTAAACGTGGAATGAGCGTAAACCAGGCATACAATCCAGATATGAGATATTACTTTATAAATTTTCCAGAATTCATTTCTGCTTCAAAAACCACATTTGTACATGCAACACCATTCCTTGAAAACTCAACTATACTTTCATGGTTAAGTCTCGGATTATTAGCTATTGGAACTATTCTTGGAGCAATGAAACTAAAATTAGAACGCAATAAAGAAACAATTGGTGCTGCAGTTGCATTTTTAATATCTATTGTGCTGTTTACCCACATCAGTTCTATCGTGACAATTATAATTACATTTATTGGACTTTATTTGTTAGGTAAAAATTCTAAAAATAAAGAATATCTTACAATGCTTGGTTGGATTCTATCATATTATATATTCTTCACTTATTTCAACATTAGAGTTAATAGATACATAATTCCTGCGATTCCACCAATCATATACTTTATGATACTTAGTATAGAACTAATTCATGAGAAAATTAAAATTAATAAAAATATAATTCCATTAGCTTTAATTATATTATTTGTAGTTCAAGGATTTGCTTTTACATCAACATATCAAGATATCCCAAACTTTAAAGCCCCTGAAGAAATATCCAACCATATAATTAGCAATAATCCAGATTATGAAAATCAATCAATTGGAGCATATAACTTAAGACCATATAGCTGGTACTTACAAACAAACATTATTGGAATTCCAACAGGAAATACAACTGCTATTGACCAGTCAAATGTAACATATTACATATCCAACAAAGAGCTACAGAACTTAACCAATTATACTCAAATAAAAACTGTTGATAACATATATTTATATGAGAAAAAATAATATTAAAGAGAAATCTATATAATAACAAAATTATAAAAATTAAAAACATAAAATAAGGCAAATAAAAGAGGATAATATGAAAGTTGTATGCTGTAAGAACTGTGGTGCTAAATACCAACTCGAAGAGGATGATGACATAAGTGCATTCGAGTGTTCTTCATGTGCTGGAGATTTAGAAGTATTCGATGATTATTCCAATAATGATGAATCTCCAAAATCCACTATTCCCACCTCTCAAAAGTATGAGGATTCATATATTGTCCAATGTAATGACTGTGGCTTAAAATACAAAATTAATAAAAATGACAATATACTTGATTATGAATGCGACAGTTGTGGTGGACCTTTAAGATATTTAGATGATGAAATGAATAAAGAGGTTGACAGATATCTTGAAGAAAGAAAAGAGGAAATTCCAGAACATTATAAGGAAAGTAACAGCACTGCTGAAGAACAACATTCTAAAGAAAATACAATAACACCTATACATTCAGTTACACATAAACTAGAAAGTTTTTTTTCAGAAGATCAAATGCAGAAAATCGCAGATGAAGAACTGGAAAAAGAAATGGAAAATAAACCTGCTCCAAAAACTGCGAGAACTACTATACCACAAGCAGTATTATCTAAATTTGGAAGAGAATTTTCTATTCCTAAATCAAATGATTATAACATCTTAAAAAAATATCTTAAAGATGAATTTTTCAAAGGAATGGAACAATATTATAAAAATGATCCATCAAATAACAGTCCAAATAACTTTTTAGAAAAAATAGGTGATAAATTAACAATTAATGAACCAAATCCAAACATCATCCACGGAAATGATGGAAAAATTGAAAAAATTGCAAATACCAATAATCTCATCATATTAATTGGACTTATAATCTTTGTCATGAGTATTATTGAAATACTAACTATAAATAGTGGATTTGGTATTGTTACATTATTCATAAGTGTAATAGCATTATGTTATGGATTCTATAAAAGTAAAGACACAAAAGAAACAGAAACTAGAACTAGAATTATTAGAGAACATTTATTAACCCTTCCAGAAGATTATTATGTCTTTTATAATGTGAAATTACCTACTTCCCCAACAGGAATAAACCATGTAGTTATAGGACCTTCAGGAATTTATGCTCTTATTTCACAAAAATACAAAGCAAAAAACAGATTAGAATCAGAAAATGAAAATTTAAATTTGATTGATTCTGTTGAAAATGAAAATAAAATGGAAGAAATTCCATATAATTACAGTAGGCGTTTTAAGTATACAACCAAACAAGCAAAATTCTCACAAGACAATAAAATAAAACAAAAATCATTAATGTTAGGTGAAAACCTAATTAATTTCCTTAATGAAAATAATATAAGACATTGTTTTGTTGAACCATTAGTGGGTTTCATAAATAATGAAGTTGTAGTAATAAATACACCATTGACTGATGAAGATTTATTTATGGATGAATTATTGCATAAAATAGAATTTGGCCCAACAAAATTAAATTCTGAAACAATAGATAAATGTGCAGTTTTACTTAACAAATATTCTGCAGATTGTTCTTCAGAATTTTAATTTTTTAACTTTTTTAACTAATTTTAAAAAAATAGATTGAATTAAAAAGATAAAAACTATTTAGAATTATCTAATTCAAATTCACGATATTTTGACTTCACAACACCCCACACTTCTTCAAAACCATGTTTCAAATCAATGTTTAACATTTTTTCATTCATTGATTGTCTAAGTTCAAAATCAGTAACAAGCATGTTAAATTGGTGCATAATTTCTTCTTGGGATAAATATGATCCAAGACCCAAATTTATAAACCCATTTTCAGGACTTCCAAATAAATTATTTATTTCACGTTCATCTTTACATATAACAATACATGGAACTCCTAAAGAACAAATTTGATACATTATTCTTCCACCAGATGAAAAAATAACATCAGCAGAAATCATAAAATCACTAATAGATTGTACTGAAGTATAAAATTGAACATTTGGTAAAAATTCATATTTGGATGCTAATTCTTCAGCATTATCATGACCAAAACCTAAAATAACATTAATTCTACCAGTGAATCCAGTAGCTAAAACAGCATCTAAAACTTTTTGAGACAAATTAAGATTATCATTTGGAGCAAAATCAATTAAAACATTGTTAACATCATTAGTAATTATTTTTGGTTGATGTAAATAAAATTCATCTTTCAAAATATAATATTCAGGGCCTACGAAAAATTTGCCTCCACCTTCATGTTTATATAATGAATCAAATACTAAATCTGCAACATCAGAACCACTTCCGAAGTCTTCAAAATTAATAGTATAATAACCTCTATTGACCAAATCAGCCATATATTCATAATTAGTATCACCAACATCATTAATAACAATGTGAGGATTAAAAGCATCTAATAAATTAAGTAATTCAGATTTACCATCATATGTTTGGTATTTATAATTATAGCTATTAACAATATCAATACCTAATTGATGATTTTTATTTACAAAAAATACAACATCATGGAAAACAAGTTTTGAAGCCATGGATAAACAACGATACATATGACCAGTTCCTACTTGGTCATAAGCATCAACAACAAAGGCTATTTTTTTCTTTCTAAGATAATTATTTGTAATCCACCAATCTTCATAAGTATTAATTTCAACACTTTCTTCAGGAGAAATTTCAATTAAATCAATGTTTAAACCTAAACGGGATCTTTCAGTTACAAAATTACGGCGAGTAGCTAATATACCTCCAGTTTCTTTAAATGTTTTAGGAAGTAAATCTTTATATAAACGTTCTGTGTAAAATGGGAAATATCTTCCATTTTCTTCATCAAATCCCCATCTTAAATTTTTATCGTCAACAACTGAAATTACACTATCAATATTAAAATTAGCAAATTTTTCAATAGCTCTATCTAATGTTTCAGTTTTTAATAATGGAGAAGAAGGTTGTACTGTAACTACAATATCATATTCATCGAAAGCCTGTTTTTCTTTTTGCAACATTGCATCATATATAACCGTGTCCAATAATACTTCATCACTAGCTAATTCCACAGGACGCTTTACAACACTAGTACCATATTTTTCAACTATAGATGCAATTTCAGAGTCCTCAGTAGATACAACCACATCATCGACATATCGAGACGCCTTAGCTATATCTATTGAGTAGTAAATAAGTGGTTTCTCTCCAAGCAATCGTAAATTTTTACGAGGAATATTTTTTGAGTAACCTCTAGCTGGAATAACCACCAATATCTTATTATTTTCAAACATATATATCCCCAAATTACAAAATTTATATTAAATATTATTAAATAATATAATAATACTAATATTAAATCTTTTAGGTGTTTATGAATGAAAAATATGACAAAAGAGTTGTTAGACAAAATAAATGAAATAGCTACTCCAGTAAAAATAATGCATGTTTGTGGTTCACATGAACATACTATCATGGAGAATGGAATAAGGTCACTACTCCCACCAGAAGTAGAAATTATTGCAGGGCCTGGATGTCCAGTATGCGTTGTGCCTTCCCGTGAAATTGACGAATGTTTAGAATTAGTAGATAAAGGAGTTACAATAACTACTTTTGGAGACATGTTGCGTGTTCCAGGTTCTCAACGTTCACTTGCTGAAGCAAAAGCAGAAGGTGGAGATGTAAGAGTAGTATATGGAATTAATAAAGCAATTGAAATAGCTGAAAAAGAAGATAATGATGTAGTGTTTATGGCTGCAGGATTTGAAACAACAGCACCAACTACCGCTGCAGAAATTCTAGCTAAACCTCCTGAAAACTTTTCAGTGTTATCTTGCCATAGATTAATACCTCCAGCTATTGATTATTTAATAAACTCTGGAGAAACTACTCTTAATGCATTAATTGAACCTGGACATGTATGTACAATTATCGGAACCAAACCTTTTGAATATCTTTCAACAAAATATGGTATACCTCAGGCAGTAGCAGGATTTAACCCTTTAGATATTTTAATGTCCGTTTATATGATTTTAAGACAAATACGTGATGGAACACCTAAAATAGATAATGAATATCATAGAGCTGTTAGAGATGAAGGAAATGTAATAGCTCAAAAAGTTATTGATCAAGTATTTGAAGTAGACAGTAGGGAATGGAGAGGATTTCCAAAAATACCTAACTCCATCTTAGAAATTAAAGAAGAGTTTAGTCAATACAATGCAAGAGCAAAATATGATATTGAAGTACAGGAAGTCAATGAAGCTCCTAAAGGCTGTATTTGTGGACCAATTTTAAGAGGTTTAGCCAGACCTGAAGACTGTAAACTATTTAGAAAATCATGTAATCCATTACATCCTATTGGAGCTTGTATGGTTAGTAAAGAAGGAACTTGTAACATAGCACATAGATATTCAAGGGATTAAAATGACCATAGAAGCAATAGCTGTAGACATTGATGGGACAATAACTGATAATAAAAGAAGACTTTGTTATTCAGCTATGGAATCTATAAGACAAGCCGAAGATATGGGAATCCCCACAATTATTGTAACTGGAAATATTGTAACTTATGCTTATGCAACAGCAACACTGATTGGATGTAGTGGCGGAGTTGTAAGTGAAAATGGTGGTGTATTATTTAAAGAGAATTACAATAATAACCAAGTAAAAACCATAGTAGATAGAACATATGTAACTGCTGCTGATGAATACCTAAAAGAAACACTTGGCACTACATTTGATAAACATATCTCAAATGACAATATGTATCGTTTAACTGAAAGTGTATTTTACAAAACAATCACAAAAGATGATTTAGAAAGAGGATTAAAAGGATTTGAATATTTAGACAAACTAGAAATATACGATAGCGGTTTTGCACTCCATGTCACAGATAAAAGAATAAATAAAGGAAAATCTTTAAAACATCTCTGTGAAGAAAATAACATTAATATGAAAAATGTAATAGCTATGGGAGATAGTGAAAATGATGAAGCTTTTTTAAAGGAAGCTGGGTTAAAAATAGCTGTTGGAAATGCTGAAGAAGGATTGAAAAAGATTAGTGATTATGTTTGTGAAAACAAATATGGTGATGGTGTAAAAGAAGCTATTGAAAAATTTGTATTATAAGGCTGATAAAATGATATATGAAATATCTGAAAAATGTGAAAAAGAAGTTAAAAAAATCTGTGATGAATACGAAATATACGTAAGTACTGGAAAAACAATAGAACTTGATTCCAAAAATGATGAATTAAATTTTGCAAAAGAAGAAATTGCCCAAGGTATTGGGATTAGAGTTTTAAAAGATAATAAAATGGGGTTTGCTTTTACTTCTGATTTGAATAAAATTAGTCAAACTGCCAAACAAGCTTTGGAAAATAGCAAACTAAATAATCCCGACAAAAATTACAGTTTTTCACAAGTAGAAAAAGTAAAAAATATTGACAAAATATATGATAAAAAATTTGAAAATTTAGATTTAGATGAATCTATTGACTTTTTAAATAATATAATATCAAAAGCCAATGAAACAAAATGTAATGTAATTTCAGCAGGATTTTCAGCAAGTAGTGGAAATTCAATTATAATAAATTCAAATGGTGTTTCAATAGATAATAAAAGTACTGGATTTGGTGCAGGATTATCTGTGAATATTGAAAATGGAGACGAAGTAGCTACAGCATATGATTCTATTTCTTCAAGATTTTATGATTTGAATGGAGATAAATTATCTGAAGACGTGTGTAACCTAGCTATGAACTCAGTTAATGGCAAATCAATAGAAACCAAAGATTATGACGTTATTCTTGATTATTATGCTGCTACAGGTCTTTTATCCACATTTTTATCAGCATTTAATGGTGAAAATGTTCAAAGACAAAGATCAATTCTCCATGATAAAATAGGTAATGAAATTGTAAGTTCAAAATTATCTATAACTAATGATCCAACTTTAGAAAAAGGAATGTATTCCTCAAAATGTGATGGTGAAGGAACTGTATCTAAAAGAACAAGACTTGTAGAAAATGGTATCTTAAAATCATTTATGTATGATATTTACACAGCAAATAAAGGAAATACAACAAGTACTGGAAATGGATATAGAAATTCATATGCATCTACACCATCAGTTAGTCCATCAAACATAATTATTGATTTTGATGAAACAACTCAAATCGATGAAATAGACGAAGGTGTTTTAACCACCAGCGTTTTGGGAGCACATACTGCAAACCCAATTTCTGGTGATTTTTCAGTAGAAGCAAGTAATGCTTTCAAAATAGAAAATGGTGAAGTCAGCGATCCCATTAACAAAGCAATGATATCTGGAAATATATTTGAGATATTAAAAAAATGTGAAGGAATTAAATCCGAAATTAAACAATACGGATCATTCATCCTTCCAAAAATATTAGTTCACAACTTAAGAGTTGTTGGACAATATTAAATTTTTTTTAATTTTCTTCTATAATTATCAATAGTTGATGAAGAATAATCAGTTGATAAATATTGATTCAATAATTCTTTATTAGAATCAAAATCTTTAATTTGAGTCTGAGTACTTTTCTCAATTTCTTTTTCTAAATTTTTAATCCTACTATCAAATGCCATTTGAGATTTAAGAATATTAACATTAGTTTTACGAGAAAGTCTTTTGATTTCTTCATCAATATCCATTTCTTCCTTCTTTTTGGGCATAATTATAACCTACATTTTAATAATCGGCAATCTTATTTCAGTAATATATTCATCTTCATTATCCACATTATGAATATTTTTTACTAAAACTTCAGTTGGTGAACCAATAATATCATAATTGTTCTCCTGAGCCACTTTAACCATTGTATCATAGCTATCTAATATATTATCAAGAGAACCTTCATGTATTCCACTTAAAACACCATGTTCAAATAAATCTGCAGTTTTAATCATGTCTTTTGCTGGAGCATCACCATCAACAGTTATACCAACATCAAAAACTGCATCCCCTTGATTTACACTATGTCTTGGAGAATAATATATTACAAATGGTTCTCCAATTGTCTTTACTTCCTCTGTTTCAACCCAATCCATCAATTTAGAAAGTAAAATTTCTAAATCAGAAATTGGTCCTTTATAATTAATAACAGCTATTTTTTGATCAGGAATAATTTTATCTTGAATTTGCATTTGATTCACCTTTTTATTATTATAATTTTTAATTTCTGCTAAATAAATATACCTCAACTTCTTCGCTTTCATCAAGAAGTTCAACAGATTTTGGAACTTTTACATAACCATCAGCAGAAGATAATGAAAATATAGCTCCAGAATCTTTAAATATTGGATGAACATCTTCACCATCCACTTTTACCAATTGATATTGCATTCTACCCACAGGAGAATGAATCCTTCTTGTTAATTTACCTTTAACAATCTTTTTTTCAAAGTCTTTATCAAAACCAACTAATTTTGTTAAAGGTGGAGCTACAAATGCATTAAATATCATTAAAGCAGATACAGGATTTCCAGGCAACCCAATTACAATTTTACCATCAACAATTCCAATAATTGTAGGTTTTCCTGGCTGAACTGAGATTCCATGAATATAAACTTGCCCCAATTCATCTAAAACATGTTTCATTACATCCCCCAGACCTGCAGAAGTTCCTCCAGAACCAATTAAAATATCCACATCATCTAAAGATTCTTGTATTTTAGATTTAAGTTGATTATAATCATCTTTAACAATTCCTAAAAATTTAGCATTAGCTCCACAAGAACTTACATCATTTTTAATCATGTTTCCATTAACATCATAAATTTTACCATATTGCAAATCATTACCCTGAAGAGTAATTTCATTCCCAGTAGATATAACTCCAACAGTAGGTTTCTTATAAACCTCAATAGTTTCAAAACCTTGAGAAAGTAAAACACCAATTTTACCAGGAGTTAAAATATCTCCTTGCTTTAAAATTAATTTAGATTCTTCAGTATCTGAACCTTTTTTAGCTACATCTTGAGTAGGAGTAACTGTAGTTAATATATTAACAGTAGAATCCATTTTTTCACAATATTCCACCATCACTACAGCATCTGCTCCTTTAGGCATTGCTGCACCAGTACTTATTTCAACACATTTACCTTTTTCAACTACTTTATCAGTTGTTGAACCTGCTTCTAGAAAATCAATAACTTCCAAAGTATTTGGAGACTCTTCACTAGCTCCAAAACTATCTTCAGCCATAATTGCAAAACCGTCTTTTAGGGCTTTATCAAATGGTGGAAAATCCATCTTACTATACACATCTCCAGAAAGTATTCTGCCATATGCATCCCCAACAGCTATTTCTTCACTTTGAAGAGTATAATATTTATCAAATAAGTTTTGAATAATTTCCAAAGCATCTTCAGATTCTTTAATTTTTAAAAATTCAGTTCCCATATCATCACCCCTAATGAATACATTAATATATTAATAAAAGTAATATATAAATAGTTTAATTCATCATCACAAATGGAGATAAAATTTATATTAGGAGGAGAGTATTTGTCAAAACCAAATCATAATAACAATCAACAAGAATTTAGAAGAGTAAGAACACCTAAAAAAGGAGAAATCCCTGGGGCTGTAGAACAAATTATGGGGCATGGAAAATTAAAAGTAAGATGTGCTGATGGGAATGTCAGAATGACTAGAATACCTGGAAAAATGAAAAAACGTATTTGGATTCGTGAAGGAGACATCATTCTTGTAAAACCATGGGATTTCCAATCAGATGAAAAAGCAGATGTGATTTGGAGATATACCAAAACAGAATCTAACTGGCTTGAAAGAAAAGGTTATTTAAAAATGTAAATAACCTTTTTATATTTATTTTTAACTGATTTTAATGGATTCAAAAATTGATAAAGCTGATGCAAAAGTCCAAAAAATAAGAGAACGTAAAAGACGAAAAAGCAGCGAAGATCGAAAAGTTGGAAGCGAAATTTTCGATAAAATAACCTTAGAAACTCTTTACAAACTAGCTAACCAGGATTATCTTGATGTTTTAAATGGTGCTGTTAGTACTGGAAAAGAAGCTAATGTTTTAAAGGGAATAACTAAAAATAATAACTATGTAGCTGTTAAGATTTATAGAATAGCTACTTCTGATTTTAAAAAAATGGATTATTATGTTCATGGAGACCCAAGATTTAATATTAAAACTAAAAATAAACGGCAATTAATCTATGCTTGGGTAAATAAAGAATTTAAAAATCTTAAAAGATTACATAATGCAGGAGTTAATGTTCCAGAACCTATTGTTAACTCAAATAATGTGTTAATAATTGAGTTTATTGGGGATACTAAAGGAAACCCTGCACCACCAGTTAAAAATCAACCTCCAAAAGATAGTGAAGAATTTTTCAACAAATTATTAGTGCAATTAAAAAAATTTGTACATGACGGAAAATTAGTTCATGGAGATTTATCTAATTATAATATTCTTAATCAAAATGAAGAACCTTTAATTATTGATGTTTCACAGTCTGTTGTTTTGGATAATCCAATATCTCATGAACTACTTCAAAGAGACATTAAAACATTAGTGAATGAATATAAAAAATTAGGTGTAAAAACAAGTTATGAAGAAGTATACAAATATGTAGACTTCAAACTATAACTTTTTCTTTTTTAGGCGGTTTACACAAAATTATTAAAGCAATAATTGTAATTATCAAACCACAAAGCATTAAAATTGATGGAATTTCAAAATAACAAAGGATACCAAATATTAATGCTGCAATTGGTTCACAACCAGACAATAAAATTGATGCCACACCAGATTCCACATAATTCAATGCAGTTGTTAAACAAATATAGGGCAATGCAAATGAAATAAAAGAATGTAATATTAAAAACAACACATTTGAAACCGGATCAATATTGATGAAATGATTTATTTGTCCAAAATTTGTAAATGGTAATAATAAACATACAATTACAATTAAAGAATAAAATAGAATACTGTAGGTATGACAACCTTTACTAATTACTTTTGTAGAAGTTATAGTATAAATTGCACAAAATATTGCTGCTCCAACACCACCAGCAATCCCAATCAAAGATATTGAACCTAAATTACTTTCCAATAATCCACTAGCTAATACACATCCTGCAATTGCAAGAAACATTGATCCTACTTTCTTAAGAGTAATTTTTTCACCTAATGTAAAATATGCACCAATTATAACAAAAATTGGAGACGTACTTAACAATACTGCTGCAAGAGATAAATGAACACTATTCATAGATTCATTATAACATAAATTTAATCCTACAATACTAATTGCAGCAACGACAAAATAGGGCGAATATTCTTTTTTAACATTAAATAATGATTTATCAGTCAATAAAACACAAACAAACATGACTAATGCAGCTATTGAAAATCTTAAAAACAATAAAGTAGTCGGATCAATCCCATTTTCAGTTAATGTCCTAACAAAAATTCCACTTGACCCAAACATTATTCCAGCTAATGCAGGCAATAAAAAATAAATTTTTTTCATAATACTTAATTCTCCAGTCTTATATACCCATAATTTTTATTAAAAGTTCTATTAAAAAGTAATCATCCAGATGAAAAAATTTAGAAATTATTAAATAAAACAATAACAATAATTTATATTACTTATAAGGTGAAAATATGCCAGAAACAGATTATTTAAAAATACCTCAAAATAGAATAGGGGCACTAATCGGAAACAAAGGAGATGTAAAAAAATCAATTGAAAAAGCAACTGAAACAATCCTTGATATTGATAGTGAAGACGGAACTGTTTACATTACCCCTCAAGAAGATATGAGTGATCCTCTTGGTGTATGGAATGCGAATCATATTGTAAAAGCTGTAGCTCGTGGATTTAATCCAGAATGTGCACTTAAATTAGTTGATGATAATGTTTATTTAGAAATAATAAAATTACCATTATACATTGGAAAATCTAAAAATGCACTTTCCAGATACAAAGGAAGAATAATTGGCCAAAATGGAAAAACACGTGAAATAATTACTGAAATGGCTGATGTAGATATGGCCATTTATGGAAAAACAGTTTCATTAATTGGTGAAATGGATAATATTACGATAGCTAAAGAAGCTATTGAAATGATTTTAAAAGGATCAAGACATAAATCCGTTTATTCATTTTTAGAACGTAAAAAAGATGAATTAAAACTTAAAGAATTTAAAGATCTTGTTGGAATCAAAGATGATGAAATTGAATTTAAAGATGGAATCGAATTTGATGAAGATCTTATGAAATAGTAACATGATTATGTTACTTTAAACTCTTTTTTTAAATAATTAAAATATTTTAATTTAACTTCAAAAATATTAAAATAAATAGCAAAACATTATATACTTTACTTAGCATATATAGATATTGTAATGAAAATATCATGTTTTCTACAATAAATTTATTATTTTTTTATCTACAAATTAATCAAACTAGACAGCATACTCTAAAAATATTACTTTGAAAATGCTCTCTGAATTGATTTAAATAAATAGATTATAAATAATTTAATTATAAACTTTTTGAGGAGGGAACAATTTGTCTCAACAAGCAAATGAACTCTTTGACAATTTCCAACAATTGACTCCATCAGAGTTCTTTAGAAAAAATAAACAGATGTTAGGATTTACTGGTAAAATACGCTCATTAACAATTGTTTTTCACGAATTAATTACAAACAGTTTTGATGCGGCTGAAGAAGCAGGTATCCTTCCAGAAATTAATATTGAATTAAAAAGAATAGATAAAGAACATTATATTCTCAGACACTCCGATAATGGTCCTGGGATTCCTGAAGATTATGTAATGCAAGTATACTGTAGTATGTTTGCAGGATCAAAATTTAGAAACATCCAATCAAGAGGACAACAAGGTTTAGGTTGTAGTGGTTGTGTACTTTTATCACAAATGACTACTGGTGAGCCAGCTCGCGTAATCTCCTGTTACCAAGAAGGAGATGAACTTAAAGGAGTTAAAATGAAGTTCAAAATGGATGTTAAGAAAAATAAAGGTATGTTAATGGAAAGAGAAGATTTTCCTGCAGAACATACTGGAGTTTGCATCGAATTACAATTTAAAGATGTTTCCTACTCCATGGCAGAACAAGGAGCTTTTGAATACATTAGAAGAACCATGATTGGAAACCCTCATGCAAAAATTACATTTAGAGATCCAACAGGACACAAATATATTTTTAAAAGAGCTGCAAATATTGTTCCAGTACTTCCAAAAGAAGTTTTACCACATCCAAAAGGAGTTAGTGCAGATGACATCCTTTTCATGGCAAAACATACTGATAAAAGACGATACAAAAGTATGTTAACCAGTTCACTTTCAAGAATGTCCAATAAAAGAGTAAAAGAAATTGAAGAAATGACTGGTATTGACATGAATAAACGTCCAAAAGATATGGAATGGGCTGAAGCAGAAGCAATTGTAAACTGTTTCAAAAAAATGAAATTCATGGCACCTCCAAGTAATGGACTTATACCAATTGGTTCCGAACAGATTGAAAAAGGTATGAAACAAATTCTTAAACCAGAATTCATAGCTACACTTACCAGAAAACCAGTAACTTATGGTGGAGGTGTTTCATTTATTATTGAAGCTGGAATTGCTTATGGTGGAGATTCTGGAAGAGTTGTAAATGAACAAAGAAAATCCGAGATTATGAGATTTGCAAACAGAGTTCCTTTAACTTTCGATCAAGGAAGTTGTGCAATTACTGAAGCTTTAAAAAGTATTGATTGGAAACGTTATGGAATTAAAGACTTTGATAACTCCCCAATTACATTATTTGTAAATATCATTTCAACACAAGTTCCTTATCTTTCTACAGGAAAACAAAGTGTATCTCCAGAACCTGAAATTGTCCATGAAATAAGACAATCTACAATGACATTAGCTCGTAAACTTCAAAAACATTTAAGAGCTAAAAAAGCTGCAAAAGAAAAAGCAATGCGTTCAAAAGTATTTGAAGATTATCTCCCAGTTATTATTGAAGAAGCTGCAAAATTAGGTGAAACTGGAGTACCTGAATATAATCAAGTTTTAGCTAAAGTAACTAAAAGAGCACTTGCAGAATTACTTGGTGAAAAAGTTGAAGAAGAGGAAGAAGAAGTTGAAGAAGACGCATTAATCATGGAAGAACTTGATGAATTTGGATATGCTGTTGATGATGACCACAGTAATCTTAAAAACATAGAAGAAGACACTCCAGAATATGAAGAGGAAGAATAATTAGGTGGTTTAAATGTCTGATGAAATAAATCAAAACCCTGAAGGTAAATCACATAAAGAACTTAGGAAAGAATATACCTTCAACAAATTAAAAGGATTAGGACAGGAAATTATTGAAGAAATCGAAAAACAAAAAGTTCCTTCTATAAAAGTTCCTTCACGTGGTACTTCAAATATTGTTTATGATGAAGCAAAAAGATACTATGTTTTAGGAGACAGATATGGTAGAAGATCACTTGGTAATGTAAAACAAATTAGAAAATTAGGTCAAATGGTTTATGTGGCTAATTTTTGTAAAGATTTAGTTCAAAGAGAAAAAACAGCTACTATAAGGGAAATGTATTATGTTTCTGAAGGTTGGGGAATTAGTTTTAAAACACAACAAGAATCAAATATTGTTGGAGAAGACTTAGAAGTAACATTAGGAACTACTAGGGAAGATTTAGGATTAATGCCAGAGGAAGATGGTGCATCAGTATATGGTGATTTAACTTTAAAAGACGGAGATGTAGAAATTAATGCTTTAAAAGCAGGAAAATCTGGTTACACAATTTCACCAACAATTGACCAAGTAGATTTCTTAGATTATAATGTAGATAGAGTTATTGCAGTAGAAACCATGGGAATGTTCCATAGGATGGTTCAAGAAAAAGCATACGACAGATTTAATACATTAATTGTAGGACTTAAAGGACAAGCCGCTCGTGCTACAAGAAGATTCATCAAAAGAGTAAATGAAGAATTACATTTACCAGTTTATATCTGTAACGACGGAGACCCTTGGGGATTCCATATTGCACAAGTAATTATTTCAGGCAGTGCAAAGTTAGCTCATGTTAATCATGATTTAGCTACACCTGATGCAAAATTCATGGGAGTAACAGCTAGTGACATTATTAATTATGATCTTCCAACTGATAATCTCAAAGATGTTGACGTTATGAGATTAAAAGAATTAGCTAAAGACCCAAGGTATAAAAGTGATTTTTGGCAAACTGAAATTAAAAAAATGCTTAAAATCGGTAAAAAAGCAGAACAGCAATCTTTCTCAAAATATGGTCTTGAATATGTAGTAGACACATATTTCCCAGAGAAATTAGAGGCAATGGAATAAATTTATTCCTTAAATTTTAAGCAAATTTTTTTAAATTTGCTCACTTCTTATTTTTTTAAATTTAATACAATAACTTTTCTAAAAATAAAGTATTAAAAAAGCAGGAAATTTCTGAAGCTCCAATCAGCAAATTTCTTAAAAAAACTGCTATTTCTCCTAAAAAATTTATATAATAAATGACATACTACTATCCGTGTTGTCATATGAAAAATTTAATATTTAAAAAACAGTGGATAATTTTAATATCACTTTTTATAATGATAATTGGAATTTCTACTGTAAGCGCAAATGAAAATATTACTGATCTAAATCAGAATATTGAAACATATGATAATAATATTGTTAACACTAATTTAGAAGTTAGTGATAGTAATATTATTCAATCAGACAATAGTAATTTCAAATCCAATGTTACTATTGATGTAAAAGATTTTGAAATGTATTATAAAAATGGTACTAGATTAACTGGAAAATTATCAGATAATAATAGTAATCCTATAGTTAACCAAACTGTTATTATCAATATTAATGGTTTAAATTATAGTAGAACAACTGATAACAACGGTGCTTTTGGAATGAATATTAATTTAAATCCAAATGTTTATAATTTTACTGTAACCTACAATGGTTCAGATATTTATAATCCTACATCCAACAATGCCAAAGTTACAGTTTTATCTACAATTGATTCAAAGGATTTAATTAAATATTACAGGAACGAATCACAATTCTACGCAACATTCCTAGACAAACAAGGAAAACCACTAACTAACACATCCGTCCAATTCAACATAAACGGTGTATTCTACACCAGACAAACAAACGAAAACGGAACAGCAAAACTAAACATAAACCTCGAACCCGGCACATTCATTATCACCGCCATTCATACTAATGGTGAAAAAAAAGGATATAATATTACTGTTTTATCCACTATTATTTCAAAAAATTTAATTAAATATTACAGGAACGAATCACAATTCTACGCAACATTCCTAGACAAACAAGGAAAACCACTAACTAACACATCCGTCCAATTCAACATAAACGGTGTATTCTACACCAGACAAACAAACGAAAACGGAACAGCAAAACTAAACATAAACCTCAATCCAGGCACATTCATTATCACTTCTTTCCATCCAGACGGATTAGAAGTTGGAAATGAAATTATTGTCAATAAAACTTTAATTACATATGATATTAGTCAACCATGCAATACAAGTGGCAGTGCAACTTTCAATGCAGAAGTTTTAGATGGACAAGGTAAACCTCTCAGTAATGCATCTGTAACATTTAGTATTTCCGGTAAAGTCTTAACTAAACTTACTAATGCTAAAGGTATTGCTTATATCAATATTAGTGCATATCCTGGAATTTATACCATCACAACCTCATATAATGGTTATTCTGTAGGAAATACCTTAGAAATTTACAATAATAATACTGGATTTAAAAGATATAACTTAGGTTCAAATGAAAATGGAACTGTTCATTTATACAAATCAATCGGAAATACCAGTTCAAAAGTAAGAATTGCATATATTATTGGCGTTCACATAACTGAAAATGCAGTCCACAAAGCATTATTCGATGAATTAACTAAAAAATCCAATGAATTAAATTACTGTTATGACATTTACAAAATAAATGTAATTCCAGTTAGTGATTCTAGTCAAAATACTAATAGGATGAAAGGACAACTTTTAGGACATGATTTTGTAGTTCCCGAAGCTATAAAAAACAATTACTCACTTGTAGTTGATGTGCATTCTAATGAAGGTGGAGCATATATTATAACTAACTTTGCGTTTGCTCCAGCACAAGATAATGTATCAAAAGCTATAGCTACTAAAATAATTAATGATAATCCAGGTTTAAGTGAATACTTCCCAGAATCACAAACAAGTCCAGCATATGTAACTTTACCTATACAAAAGTCAGGCACTCCAACTGTACTTTACGAAACATATAAATTTGAAGATTACAATAAAGTAACTGTACCATATGTTGATTTATTAATTGAGTCTGTTGACACAATGTTTGATTAACAACCAAAGTAAATTTAATAAATGGAGGAATGATTAATGAAGAAAAATGATATTATACTTGCAATTATTATTGTTTGTATTATACTAGTTGGTTTAGTCTTCTATGCAACAAACATGGCAGCTAATCAATCAGATAATACAACTAAACAAGACAATAATTCTTCAATTAATATAACCCACAACAATACAACATCTAGTTCAATTAGTTCTAGCTCTGATTCCAGTTCTTCTGATTCATCAAGTGGAAGCTCTTCAAGTTCAGATTCATCATCTAGTTCACATAGTTCATCTGACAGAAGTTCTTCAAGTGGAAGTTCCAGCCACCATAGTGATTCAAGCCATGGCGGAAGCTCTTCAAGTGGAAGTTCCAGTTCAAGTGGATCAAGCCATAGTGGAAGCTCTTCAAGTGGAAGTTCCAGTTCAAGTAGTGGCTCTGGAAGCAGCGGTTCTGGTGATGGATCAGGTATTATAGATGTAAACTAAATTTTTACATCTTTTCTTTTTTTATAAATTTGAAATTTTTATTTTTGATATATTTTTTGTAATTTTAGTAAAGCAAAATATTTATATAATACAAATAATCATATACCCTACTAGGTATAGGTTGTGTTATTTTGAAAAAATGTATGGACTCCGAAAATATCCACAGAAGATTAAAAAAAATAATAGGCCAATTGAATGCAATTGATCGTATGATTGAAGAAGATATTCCTTGTGAAAATATTTTAATGCAAATAAACGCATCAAAATCAGCCCTACATAAAGTAGGACATATAATTGTTGAAGGACATCTTGAACATTGTATTAAAGAAAGTATGGAAAAAGGAGATACTGAAGAAGCATTGGCAGACATATCTACTATATTAGAGTATTATTCTAGAATTTAATTTTTTTTAAAATAACTTGATACCCCCATAGGTATAGATATCTAAATAATAAAAGTAACTAAAAATTTTATTTTTTTAAAATAATTTAATACATATAGGGGTATACCTATACTAAGGTGATTAAATGAATATAAAAAATTGGCTAAGAAATGATGAAATAATAGAAATAACATTAATGGTTATTTCAGCTATCTCATTAATAATTGGATTTATCAAACCACACTTATTGTTCTTTGATTCATCTTGGATAGCAATCATATTATGTGGCTTACCAATAATTAAAGAAGCAACAAAAGCATTAATACATGAAAAAGATATAAAAGCAGATTTATTAGTTTCAATAGCTATCATATCATCAATAATAATTGGTGAAGTATTTGCTGCAGGAGCAATTGCTTTAATCATGACTATTGGAGGATTTTTAGAAGAGTACACTGTGAGTAAAACTCAAAATGAGATTAAAAATTTAATTGACATTACTCCCCAAACTGCGACATTAATAAACTGTAATGGGGATGAAGAAGAAGTAAATGCTCAAAATATCAAAATAAACGACATTATAAAAGTTTTACCTGGAGAAGTAATTCCTGGAGATGGAGTAATTATAAAAGGTGAATCTTCAATAAACCAAGCAGTATTAACCGGAGAGTCACTTCCAGCGGATAAAACTGTAGGCGATGAAGTATACAGTGGTACAATAAACTTATATGGTTCAATAATCATCAAAGCAACAAAAAATGGGGAAAATAATTCTATAAATAAATTAATAAAATTAATTAAATCTTCAAAGCCTGAAAATGCTAAAATCGTAAAAACCGCTGACAAGTGGGCAACATGGATTGTTGTAGTTGCATTTATCTGTTCAATAGGAACCTGGATTATAACTCATGAAATTTTAAGAGCTGTTACAATACTTATAGTATTTTGCCCATGTGCATTAATTTTAGCTACACCAACAGCAATTATGGCTGCTATTGGGAATTTAACTAAACAAGGAATTTTAGTTAAAGATGGAGAATCTCTTGAAGAATTAGGTAAAGTAAATGATTTAATTTTAGATAAAACCGGAACATTAACCTATGGAGAACCAGAAGTAAGTCAAATAATCCTATATAATAAGAAAAATTCTAAAAAAGAAATAATACATATTCTTGCATCACTTGAAAATAAATCAGAACATCCCCTTGCTAAAGCAATTGTAAAATATTATAAAATCCGTAAAAATCCCCCATTAAAAGAAGTAAATGATTTTGAGATTATTCCTGGAAAAGGAGTTAGAGGAAAAATTGGAAATGATGAAATAATAGCTGGAAACAAAAAGATTTTAAATGAAAATTATGAAGAATTTGAAAAAACAAAAGTTCAGCCTCATTTAGATACTGGAGCAACTACAATTTATCTTTGTATAAATAATCAATTAATTGGAGCAGTATTATTATCTGATTTTTTAAGAAATAATGCAGTTGATGTTATTCTTAATTTAAAATCAATAAATGTTACCCCAGTACTTATGAGTGGAGATAATCAAAATACAACTCAAACTATTGCTTCAAAAGTTGGGATTGATGATTACAAATATAACTGTTTACCTGAAGATAAACGTAATTACATTAAAGAATTACAATTAAAAAACAATAAAGTAGCTATGATTGGAGATGGATTAAATGATGCACCATCTTTAAAACAAGCTAATGTAGGAATTTCAATGGGTAGCATTGGCAGTGACATTTCAATTGAAGCTTCAAACATTACTTTAATCCACGATAATATCCAAGACTTACCCCATTTATTTAAAATATCTAAAAAAACTTTAAGAACTATCAATGTTGGAATTGGATTTGCATTAACCTTAAATTTAATAGCAACAATTTTAGCAATGTTAGGTCTGTTAAATCCAATTGAAGGTGCATTTGTTCATAATATTGGTTCTATTATTGTAATTATCTATGCATCATCACTTTTAAAGTATAACCAATAATTTTGGCATGACTAAAAGTTTATATATAAATTCCAAATAAATAATAAAACATAAAATAAAGGAGAATAACAATTATGGCAACTGAAGAAAAAACTATTAATGTTGTTGGAATGCATTGTCCATCTTGTGTAGCTGCTGTTGAGCTTTCTATAAAAGATTTAGATGGCGTTGAAGATGCAAAAGCAGATTTAGAAACTAATACTGCAAAAGTTACATTTGATTCTGAAAAAGTATCTGATGCAGATTTAGCTGGTGCAGTTGAAGAAGCTGGATTTAAGGTAGAATAAATTTTCTACCGTTAAATCTTATTTATTACTCTTTTTTACTAATTTTAAAATATCAAATTTTATATAATTTAACTTACAAATTTTAATCCATATAAAAAAAAAATTTTAAAAAAAATAGGGATTAAAATGAAATCTGTAGCTATAAACGGATATGGAACCATTGGAAAAAGAGTGGCTGATGCAGTAGCTGCTCAAGATGATATGAAAGTAATTGGTGTAAGTAAAACTAGGCCTAATTATGAAGCAAAAACTGCAGTTGAAGAAAAAAGTTATGATTTATACATTGGAATTCCTGAAAGAGAAAATCAATTTAAAGAAGCAGGAATTGAAATAGCTGGAACTGTAGAAGACATGATTCAAGAAGCAGATGTTGTTGTAGATTGTACTCCTGGAACTATTGGTCCTCAAAACTTAGAAATGTATAAAAAAGCAGGAGTGAAAGCAATCTATCAAGGTGGAGAAGACCATGAATTAACTGGACTTTCATTTAATGCAATTTCAAACTATGATGATTCATATGGAAAAGATTACACTAGAGTTGTTTCATGTAACACTACTGGACTTACCCGTACTTTAAGTACTATTGACCCAATTGCAGATATTAAAAAAGTTAGGGCAGTAATGGTTAGAAGAGGTTCTGATCCTTCAGAAGTTAAAAAAGGACCTATTAATTCTATCGTACCAAATCCTCCAAAAGTACCTTCCCATCATGGACCTGATGTAAAAACTGTTATGGATGGTATTGATGTAACAACAATGGCATTACTTGTTCCTACAACACTTATGCACCAACATAATATAATGGTTGAAATTAACAATGAAGTAGAAACTGAAGAAATTGTTGAAGCTTTAGAAAAACGTTCTAGAGTTCTTGTTGTAGATGCTAGTGAAGGTTTAGGATCAACTGCTGAACTTATGGAATATGCAAAAGAACTTGGAAGAAATAGAAATGATTTATATGAAATTCCAGTTTGGAGAGAATCCATAAATGTAGTTGGTAAAGAATTATATTATATGCAGGCAGTTCACCAAGAATCTGATGTTGTTCCAGAAAACATTGATGCAATTCGTGCATTACTTGAAATGGAATCAGATAACGAAAAATCAATAGCTAAAACCAATAAAGCAATGGGAATTTTATAATTCCCCTAAAAAACTTTTTTTGATAAAAATGACTGATAAAGTAATATTTGGACCTGCAGGAAGTCCTGTTGACTATAAAGGAGCAGCATATAAAGCACCAAAATATATCAAAGAAGAAGGGCTAAATTCTTATGAATATCAATCCCCATATGGTGTGAGGATTGGTGAAAAATCAGCTACCACTCTAAAAAATGAAGCTGAAAAACATGACATACTTATCTCAATGCATGGGCCTTATTACATAAATTTATGTTCCAGAGAAGAAGAAAAAATTGAAAAAAGTTTAAAACATCTAATTACAACAGCTCGTGCAGGACAATGGATGGGCGCATATAGACTAGTTTTCCATCCAGGATTTTATTCAAATAGAAAACCTGAAAAAGCAATGGAAATTTCTAAAAATACAATTAACAGATTATTTGAAGAATTAGAGTGTGAAGGTATTGAAGAATATACATTTGCTCCAGAAACAACTGGAAAACGTTCACAACAAGGAAATATTTCTGAGATTATTGATTTATGCGCAAGTTTTGATCATTTTGAACCAACAATTGATTTTGCACATGTTCATGCACGAGGAAGAGGGTTTTTAAATAAAAAAGAAGATTATAACTGTATTTTTTCACAATTAGAAGATAATCTTGACATCGATATATTACACTGTCATTTCACAACAATTGAATATGGTAATGGTGGTGAAGTGAAACATCATACATTAGATGAAAGTGATGAATATGGACCCCATATTCACGATTTACTTTCAAATTTAATAGATAATGGCTGGAAAGCTAATATTATTTGTGAAACTCCTTTACGAGATAAAGATGCACTAAAAATGAAAGCAATTTATGAATCTATGCTTTAATTTCATTTTTTCCTTAATTTTAATACAACCAATTCACTATTAGTTCCCCACCTCATTGGTGTGTCCATAGAACCTACACCAGTAGTAACTGACAAATAATTATCATTTTCCTTAAATAATCCCATATTATACTTAAACATTAATCTACAGAACCATATCATTGGATAAAATTGACCTCCATGTGTATGACCAGACAATTGTAAATTAAAACCTAAATTACTGAATAAATCCCAATTATAAGGAACATGATAATTTATAATATTAACCGCATTTTTATTAACTACTTGTTTTAATACTTCATTAGAAACCTCTTTTTTGTCTCCAAATGTAAATGATAAACCAAATATATTTAATCCTTTAAATTCAAATTTTTCATCATTTAAAACTATCAATCCTGCTTTTTTAGCTGCATTACAAACATTTTCAATACCCGGATAATAATCATGATTTCCCGGCGTGAAAATAATAGGCATACCTACATCTTTAAGTGGTAAAAAATCATCTTCTTCAACAACACAAGACCCATCAGCTAAATCTCCTGAAATAATAGCCACATCACAAGTTTCAGATAATTCTTTTAATTTATCTGCTACCTGATTAATTATTTTACTATTTCTTACAGCCCCAAAGTGAATATCAGATAAATGTACAATATCAACTTCTTCTTTTAAATTATCAAATTTTAAAGTATGTTGTTTAACTACTAATTTATGAGCAATGTAATAGTTATAAACTCCTAAAATTGGAACACTACTTAATAAAATACATACAACAGTTATAGAAATATCTGTAAACTGTTTTATTAAATAAATTATAATTAAATCTATTAAAATCATTACCATAGACCAAGCCCATAACCCAAATAATTCCGTAAAAAAGCGACCAAGAATCGTTGAATTTTTTTCTTCAAAAACCATTGGAATACATTGTAAACAACCTAAACCTAAAGTAATAATTAATAAATAACCATCATTAATTCCTCCAAATAACAGAAATAAGTATTTAAGCAGAAAAAACTCAAAAAGCATATAAAATGGAGTTGCAATAAAAACTCTTTTTGTTCTAAAACTCATATTTTCAACTCATAACTAATTAAATGATTTATTTTAAAAATATTTAAATATATTTTTATATACTAAAACAAATAAAATACATAGTTAATTAAAAATCGTGGTTATAAGTTGGTGATTAACTTGAAAACAAACAACAAAAACCTTGAAACAAAACCAATTAATTCAAAATCAAAAAATATCCCTTCAGAAAACACAAAATTTGCAGAATGTGTAGTGTTAAAACCTGTAGGATATCCCTTTGATTTTGCAATGATGGAAAACACTCTTGAAATTAATAATAAAACATTATTTGAGGAATATGCTCGTGAACAGTGGTTAGGTTTAGTTGTAAAAGAAAATTCATATTTGTTTGATCAAAAAATAATTCCTGATTATGGTTTTCAAATAATATCAGTTGAACCCAATAATTCAATAATTTCTGAAAATACAAATATTAAACTTGTTGATTTAGAAATAGGTAATTTAGATACTGTTAAACGTGTAAAAACCAATGTGAAAATTTCAGATATAATAGGTCAGGAAAATGCTAAAAATAAAATTAAAGTTTTAATAAAATATCTCAAAGAACCAGAAAAATTCGGCATGTGGGCTCCAAAAAATATATTATTTTATGGTCTTCCAGGTACTGGCAAAACTATGTTAGTAAAAGCATTAGCTAATGAGCTTGATGTTCCATTATATTTAATAAAAGCTACATCATTAATTGGAGAACATGTTGGAGATGGTGCATCTAAAATACAGGAACTATTTGAAAAAGCACAAAAAACCTCCCCTTCAATAATATTTATTGATGAAATTGATGCAATTGCATTACCCAGAAGCTTTCAATCACTTAGAGGAGATGTTGCAGAAATTGTAAATTCATTATTAACTGAAATGGATGGAATTAATGATAATCAATCCGTTATAACAATAGGAGCTACAAACACTCCAAATTCCATTGATTATGCTGTACGAAGCAGATTTGAAGAAGAAATCGAATTTATTTTACCGAATGATAATGAAAGAAAAGAAATTTTTGAAAACAATCTTAAAACATATCCTTTAAACTACAATTTAGACTTGGAGAAATTAGTTAAACTTAGTAAAAATATGTCTGGAAGAGATATAAAAGAAAAAATATTAAAAACAGCCCTACATCATGCAATTTCGCAAGATAAAGAAATTGTAGATATGAAAGATGTAGAATACAGCCTAAAAGCAAGTAAAATTAAAAATAATGAAGTGAAAGGAATGTTTGAATAAAAAAACATCCTTACTTATTTTCATCAAACATGAATTCAATAGCATTAATTAATTGTTCATCATTTTCATGAGCCGCCTGTTTTATTTTTTTAGAAATATCAAAAAATATCTTATTAACAATAGAATTTGTTAAACTATCAACTATATCAATGTTCTCATCTACATTAGATAGTTTAGTAATTGCTTTTTCAGTTTCACGTTTACGTATTTCTTCCATAGACACTCTTAAATTAGCAATTATATCATTAACACCAATTAATTTAAATGATTCTTTAAGTAAAATAAACTCATCATCAATTATATTTTCAGCTTCTGCAAATTCCTTTTTTCTACGAGCAGTATTTTCATCAGCAATATCTCTCAAATCATCAATATTAAATAATTTAACTCCCAATTCACAAACATTTTCACAAATATCTCTAGGATTAGCTATATCAATCATAAGCAAATCTTTATAATCCCCACCAGATTCAATTAAACGTTCTTTAGTTAAAATATAATGTGGAGCTCCAGTTGCACTTATTATTAAATCTGCAGTTGAGACATAATCACTTAATTCATCAAAAAGAATTGCCTGACCTCCTAAATCATCAGCTAACTTAACTGCAACATAATAAGTCCTATTTGCAACAAAAATGGCATTTAAATTTTTTTCAGCCAAAGCTTTAGCCACTAATTTCCCCATTTTTCCAGCACCAATAACTAACACAGATTTATTTTCAAGACTGCCTAAATGTTTTTGAGCTAAATCAACAGCTGCAGATCCTATGGAAACTGAACCTTTATTAATATTAGTTTTATTTCTCACTACTCTACCAACATGAATAGCTTTAGTAAAAATAGAATCTAAAATATTACCACAGTGACGTTCTTTAAATGCTTTTTGTTTAGCATCACTAACCTGACCTAAAATCTGATCTTCACCAACAATCATAGATTCTAAACCTGAAGTCATACGAAAAAGATGTTTAATAGCACTATCACCATAATCAATAATAATACTTTTATTTTCATGAGACAATAAGGAATCCTTTGGAGAAATATCATCATTATGTATATAATACTCCTTACGATTACAAGTAGATATTTCAACATATTCCACTATAGAATATTTTTTTTGCAACTCTAAAAACAATTGATCCATTTCTCTTGAAATATTTTCCATAGCATCAATATTTGCAATTTTATAATCAACTCTTAAATTAAGTATCATCAAATCCCCTTATTAAATCCTCAATATACTTTTTAGCTTCAGTTATTTCATGATTATCAATCAATTCCTTAATATAATCATTGTTAAAAATTTGGTAAAGACAATCTCTTCTTTTTTTCTGATTAGGTATTTTAGATTTAAGTAATCTACGAGCATAATCCTGAATTTCAATTTCTAAAATATCCTCTTTTGTGATAACAGACTGAATTTTTTTTCTTAATTGGCGAGCCATTAATGGGCTTTTCCCATTTGTAAAAATAGATATTTCAATATCGCCAATATTAAAACTTGTAGGGACAATAATATTTCCATCATCAGGAAAATCTGCCCTATTTAACAATTTATTTTTAGCTAATTTACTAACATGATTAGACAATTCCCTATCACCACTAGCTATTACAACTACATCTGCCCATTGAACTAATTCTTCAACATCATCAGTTGAAACCAAAACTGCTCCTTTAAAAAGCAATTCATCATTTAAATTATCTCCGGCTAATTTAACATTAGCTCCATGGTCAAGAAATTTATTTGCTCTTCTTGTAGCTACCTCACCAGTACCTAATATAAATACATTTAAATCAGCTGTTTTAAAATATAGGGAAGTCCAATCCATTTTAATCAGCATTACCTAAAGATTTAACACGTAATAATTTTACAGCCATTCTCAAGTCATTATTACAGTCATTCAATACATTCATAGCTTCAATTTCACCAATATTGAAAGTTTCAGCCAATACTTTTACATTTTCATTAGGAGTAGGTCTATCTGCCCCAACTAACTTTTCAGACAATTCTTTTTTTAAGTCCAAATATTCTTCATGACTCATTCCAATATTTTTTAAAGTAATATCACGTAATGGGCATGGTTTAGATGGTTTACAACACCATACTAATGATCCAAAACAAGTTCCAGTCCCTTCACCTAATCTAGTTTCCTTTGCAAATTCAGTTTTAATATCAATATATTCTTGAGGAGTTAAATTAACTTCATCCAATGCATTTAATATTGGACAAGGTTTAACTGGAGGACAACAAAATGCTAATCCCCTTTTATCTCCACCCCTACAAATATGAGATGGTGCATCTTCCCAAGTCATAATTAACCTCCAAATTAATAATCATTTCTCATGAAATAATTTATACAGATATAATTTATTTTAGTTTATATATAATCTTTTTTATAAGAAACAAATATTCATTCATATTCAATAGTATGACTAATACATTTAAATTTATTGCCAAAATTATCCAAATAACTTTCACCATTAATTAAATTAAAATATCTTAATGTTGAAGGGGATAATTTAGTAAAAGAACAGAATTTAATAGAATTATTTTTAAAATTTTCAATGAAAACATCATAGATTTTAAGTTTTGGAATAAAACAAATACAATATTTAATATCATTTGAAACTAAAACAGTTTCTTCAAATAAAACAAGATTTAAATCAAAAAGTTTTGTGATTTTATATTTTAATTCGGTAGATTTTTCCAATATTTGCAAATTATCACACAATGAAGAGAAATAAGAAAAAGGAATTATTTAAACATTCCTTCTTTTTCATCAGCAGTTAATTGCTTAACAATTTCTTTAGGAGTTCCTACATCAAGGATTTTACCTCCCCTCATTAAAGCTGATCTATCACAAACATCTAAAACAAAGTCCATATCGTGAGAAATAATAATAAATGTTTGTTCCAATTCTTTTCTAGCTTTTAAAATAGAATCAGTTACAATTACACGAGTAATTGGATCCATAGTACCTGTTGGTTCATCTAAAATAATAATTTTAGGTTCTTTAATAAGAACTTGTGCAAGAGCTACCCTGTGTTTTTCACCAACACTTAATTCATCAGGATATTTATCTAATAATCCTTCAGCAACATTTTCTTCAAATCCTACAGTGGTTAAAACATGAATTGCTTTAATTTTTGCAAATTCTGCAGGTAAATCTAAACTAATAGCATCAGTTAAATTTCCTAAAATAGTTCTATGAGGATATAGTGAATATTCTTGATGCAATAATCCCATATATGGAATTACACGACCTCTATTGAGAGGACCAGATTTACTCATGTCAACCCATTCTTCTCCAAGTTTAACTTCAATTTTACCACTACTTGGTTCAGTTAATCCTATTAACATTTTAGTAAGTGTTGTTTTTCCAGCCCCACTTAAACCTACAATACCAAATATTTCTTCTTTATTTATGTTTAAGTTAATACCATCAACAGCTTTAACTACTCCTCTTTCAATTGAATAATAATGTTTTTTAACATCTTCTATTTGAACTTCTGGAGCGCCAATTTCAGGATTTTCTATTTTTTCAGGTACTGGAACTGTTTCAAGAAAATGATCTACAATATCTGCAGGTTCTCCTTCTTCTTTAATCTCACCATTTTCTAACCAAATTACATGATCTGCTAAATCATTCATAATTTCTGGCCAGTGAGATGTGATTAACATGGTGATTCCTTTATCTTTCACACCTTCAATTAAGGTATTGTGAAGTTTTTCAGCAGTTTGAGGATCTAAGGTACCTGTTGGTTCATCAGCCAAAAACATCATAGGCTGTTTTGCTAATTGTCTTGCAAGTACAACTCTTTGTTTTTCCCCACCACTTAAGTCACGTGCAATGTGAGTAATCCTATGATTCATTTGAACCATTTCTAATAAATCTAAAGCTCCGTAAAGATTATCTTCATACTCATTTTCATCATTCATAGCTCTCATAACATTTTCAATTACAGTTTCTTCATCATATAATGCGAAGTTACGTTGTAACATGATAGCTATTCTTCTTTTAATACTGGAAAATTCTTTTCTCTCAGCATTGAAGAAATCAATTTCTTTAGATTCATAAGTTCCACCACAAGAACATTTTTCACCAGCATGAGATGGAGATTCAACAGCTAAACAATCTGGACAAATAGCTAGATTAAATATAATCTGACCAGCATCAGGCTTATAATCTAATGTACCCCTAAGCATATTAATTAATACAGATTTACCACTACCACTACGTCCTAAAATACCTAAAGTTTCTCCTTCTTCGATTTTTAGATTAACATTTTTAAGAACATCAACACCATTAAAAGTTTTTGTAACATTCTTAAGTGTAATAAAATTCATGAAATCACCTTTTATAAAATCAGTATTTATTTATCTTTTAAACCATTTATAATATTTACTAATAATAATTGTTATATAATGGTGTTATATATTAAAAATTAAAGATATTAAAGTTTAAATTACCAGAAATAACTGCTCTAGCTATTGAAAAACCAAAAACTCCTGTTTTAAGCATTTTTTCAATTTTTTGTTCACTGTCTATAGAGTTATTTCCAATAATTTTAATATTTGTATTACGGCAAATTTCAGTTAATAACTCATAATCTGCATCAAAAACGCCAGGTTTCATTGCATCAATATGCAAATAATCAGCACCAGCATTTTCAATTATTTTAGCTATTTTTAAAGTATTTACACCATCAACATTAGCTCGAATTTTAACTGAAACTTCACAAGAAGCATTATCAACAACATCAGAAATATAATCTGCTAAATCATCTCTTTTCAACATGTTTTGTCCACAGCCAATAGCTAAAATTTCCTCTTGACGACAATGACAATTAATCTCAACAATATCCAAATTATCAATTTTACTTACTTCAATAATAGGCTGAGGAGTTGTTGATCTAACATTAGCTGAAACTTTTACATTAGGATGTTGTTCTTTAATTAAATTAACTTCATTTTCAATATGGTCAATAATAATATTTTGAGGAAAATGAAACTCATTTCTTCCTCTTTTAATTATTTTAGCACTTGCATTAATTGTTGGAGTATCTAAACTATAGCCACCCAAAGTAGCTGTGTCAAATCCAAATGGAATAACTTTATTTAAAAATTCGGAATCAGTTATTCCAGCCATTGGTGCTATGACTTTAATTTAAAATCCTCCTCAATATTCTTTTTCAACAACATATGTCCACATACTGTTATCATGATCACGAATTTCTTCAAGACCTAAATCAGCCATATATGCTGCATCTTCAAAATTACGTCCGATACCAATACCTGCTTTAAGGCCAATACCAATTTCTTCATTAATTTCAACTAAAATATCTTCGATGTCTTTTTCGGACAAACCATTACATGGAGACATGAAATTATCTCCACCAATGAAAAATAATAATGCTCCTTTTTTGATTAATTTAGTCATTAAATAATGTTGTGCCTTGTTAACCATGAAATTAGTATCAAATGCAGATTCAATATCAGTTAATGTTTCTGTAACACTATTAATATCAATATGTGCTGCTTGAAGTAAGTTATCTTCATCAGCAGGAGCTAAACTATCAATAGCTAAAATTTCTTTTCTTTGTGAAGATTGAGCTCCCCCTTTTTTCTGTAAAGCAACAGTAGCTAATTTTTGAGCTTCATGAGGAGTTTCAGCAGCCCCAACACCCATACTAATTGTAATTGGATATCTGTTCCTAATAGATCTTTGAATTCTTAAGTGATCTTCTTCATCAATACCATTTGTAACAGCAAGTAAATTATCAAACCTAGTAAAGAACACCAATCCTTTTTTATTTGCAAATTGTCTTTCTAAATCTGCATATAGTTCTGCTTGTAAAATTTGTAAATCTGATTCATTACGTGGTCTTGGAGTTACAGTCCATGGCCCATAATTATCAATTTGTATTAATGTCATTTGTATCATTTTAAACCACCATCCCCTAAGAAATATTATTTAAGATTATTTTAGCTAAATTTTTCTTATCATCTAAACTATCCATAATTGTATTTGTAACAATTACTTCACGAACAATTTTTTCTAAATCATCCTTTAAATTATTATCTTTTTTATCGATAACAATCGTATCTAAAAAACTTTCATACAATGAAGCTACACCTACTGATGAAACTTCAATTCCAAGTGCTTTCATAAATTTACTAGCTGGACCACTTACTGAATCATTACCCACAATTGGAGAAACAGCTATTACATGAGTATTCTTTAAAGCTTCTTTAACTCCCTCTAAAGACAATATTGGAGATATAGAAGTTATTGGATTTGAAGGTCCAATTATAACTGCATCGGAATTATTAATAGCATCAATAATCCCATTTACAGGAGCTACTTCAGAGAATTTAACATCTAAAACTTCAGGTTTACCTTGATGTTTTATTAAAAAGTCATGGAATTCCAATTCACCAATATCCGTGATGATTTTAATATCTGAATTTTCATTACTCATTGGAATAATTTTAGATGTAATACCCATACCATTTGCTTGAATATCAACAGCTTCGGCAAGTGAGTGATTCTCCATTAATAAAGTCTTTTGTATTTTAGTAGCTCTATCAATATCCCCTATCCTAAGTAACTCTGGAGTGCCTAATTCTTCAAGTCTTTCATGAGTAATAAATGTATCATTTTTAACACCATACCAAAATTCATCATTTATCATGTCAACCATAGTATAAAGTACAGTATCAATGTCTGCAGACACATAAACTCCTGAAAAATACTCATTTTCCAAAGTATTAACAACAATAGTCAATTCTTTAGGATCAATAACCTCTTTTAAACCTTGCAACAATTTTGGAGTACCAGTTCCACCAGATAATACAGTAATCATTTTATTTTAATCTCCAAATTAATTTCTAAATACATCAAATTCTTTTGGTCTAAGTAATGCACCAACACCAGTTTCAGTATCCCTTAATTTATCAAAGTTATCAAATCCCCTAATGATAACAACTGGAAGACCTTCATCAGCCTGACCCATAACAAGAGATGCTGCTGCAGCTAACTCATCTCCAGTAGCTACTTCACTAGTTTGTAAGACACGACCATACAAATCTTTTTCACCAGCTCTTTTCCACAAAGGATTGATTCCAGAACATCCAATAGCAACTCCAACAGCACCATTCCTAAATGCTCTACCTTGAGTATCAGTAATTAAAACAGCTATCTGTTCATTGAATTCATTTTCTAAAAATTCCCTTATTTTATTCGCAGATTTATCTGCATCTTCAGGCATTGGAGTAGCTAAACCTTCATCCACATTAGATTCATCAATACCTGAATTTGCACAAACAAAACCCTGTTTAGTTTCAGTAATAATAAAATCAGGACCAACAGCTACAACTTCACGAGATTCCTGAATAATAGCTTCAACTAATTTAGAATCTTTTTTAGATTGCTTAGCAATAACTATAGATTCTTCAGAAGGAATTATATCACCTAATTTAATAACATTTCCTTCAGCTTTTGAAATTAAAGTTTCAGCTATTAAAATAATGTCCCCATGTTTTAATAAACATCCTTGTTTTTCAATTGCATCTTTAATTATTTGACAAATATCATCATTAGGTTCAACTAATGGAATATCATTTAAACCAATTAATTCTATTGACATATCAATCATCTTAAAAAAAAATTAAGGAATGAAAGTATCTATTGTCCATTCCCCATCAAAAACAGCTGCACCAGAAGTGACTGGTTTTTTATAATTAGCAAAAGTACCTTCATCAAAAATAAATTTTGCTGCATCTTTAGCTGTTTTTGCATCAAATTCTACAGGATCATAAAATTGACTACCATAAGTAGATATAAATACAGCATCACCATACGGTATTTTATCAACTAACAATTTTTCATCATTAGCTATACCTACATAGCACACATAGTCATCTTTTTTATTTGTAGATGTAACAACACCTGCAATTCTAGGAGTATGATAATCATCTTTTTCATAATCCAAAGTAAGTAAAGAATAAGCTATGGCATCTTTAATATTCATACCTAACGCTATTTTATCAGCTATTACATCAGTGTGAGAACCATTTGATACAATAGCCATATCTTTCACAATACGTATACAATTATATGTAATATATGTATTTTCAAATATATCCTTTTCAAAACCTTCTTTAGGAACAATAGATGCGCGTTTATCAAATTTTAAACATTGTCTATTAGGAAATGACCTACTAGACACCCTATATGCTACAAAAGGTTTTCCATCACAATTCATTCCAATTGATAAAATTCTTCCAGTATACATTTTCAACCTCTTAACTTGTATTCGGACTTCTAACAGCATCTTTTGGAGATACTCCCGGAGGAGTGGTTATATCAATTTCTCCAGGTTTGATTTGAATTTGTCCTTCATCAATAACATTAGCTTTAACACCAATAGCATTCTGCGATATCAAATCAGACATATCCTGTCCATTAACAACAACTTTATGTAAATTCGCTACAGGCATAATATAATATTCAGCATCACCAGAAACATCAGTTACATTTGGTTTACCTGTTCCAGAGTCTGTAGAAGACGCATCATCAGCAGGAACATCAGCTGGTGAGAAATTACTAGTCACAACCAAAAAAATCATAATTGTAAATAAAATATCTATAAGTGGAACTAAATTAATACCAGGTTTTTGATCAAGAACCTTTTTCTTATATGATCTAATATCAATCCTCATAAAATCACTTATTGTCTTAATTTACTTTCAATTATTTCAGCATTAACATTACATTTTTCCAATATAATATTTGAAATACTTTTATCTAACATACTTGGTTTAAATGAAACTTTAATATTTGCATAAGGATCTGAAATTAACCTAGTATTAACAACACCTTCAGCTTCTTGAAGAGCTTCTAAAGCACATTCAACATTAGCTTCAACCCTTATTTTAACTACTGCATAACCCCAATTAGTCATTTTTGTAGCTAATTCAATTTTATCCATTTCATTTTCAACTAAACCTTGAATATAAGTATGAAGAGGCAACAATATAATAGCTACAAATAATCCTGCAATAGTAGTAGTTAAAGCTATGTAAATACCTTCAGCCATAGCTGCAGAATTAGGATTAACTCCCAATGCTTTAAAAGTCATCCATATCCCAAATACAGTACCAATCAAACCTAAAAATGGAGCCAATTCAATAATTGTTTTAATTGAATTTAATCCTTTAGTCATTTTACTTACTTCTACAATGAATATTTGCTCCATACTTTCTTCAACTTCAGTTTTATTTTTATAACCAATTTTTAAAGTTTCAGAAATAATTTTAGAAATAGGATTTTTAAAAGAGTTAATTTGTTTTAAAGCTTCAACTGCACCTCCTCTTTCCATAGAAGAAGAAACAATGCCTAAAATTTCAGTTGTATCCACCTTACTAATTTTCTTAAGATACGCAATTTTTCTCAATGAAATCAAAAGACCATAAATACCAATGAAAAGAATTATATAAGTAATAATTCCCCCCTGAGTAAATATTTCCATGATATTTTCAAAAAATTGAGTCAGATATTCAACTATCATTTTTATCCTCAATATAATATTTTTATAAAAATAATTTATTTAATCATATACTTAATGTTTTGGAGTAACTAAACGAAATATTAACAAAAAATGAATATAAAATAAAATCACTAAAAATAAAAAAAGAAGATAAATTAAAATATTTTTTATAAAATAAATTAATCTTTCATTTTAGCAACAGTTGCCCAAGATTTTCTAACAAAATCAGGCATTTCATCATATGTAAAATTAGTTAAAAATTTTTTAGTTGTCGGATCAGAAGGATAACCTGAACCAATTCCACCCATTTTAATATAATCCTTGTTTATTTCAGCTATATGTGAATCTCTTTCTTGTTTTGCGATAATTGAAGCAGCACTTACTTCAATATAATTATCATCCGCTTTATGTTCTGCTAAAACATTCACCCCCGTATCATTTGCAAGTTTATTTTGAAAACGTTCTGCTTTAATATCAACTGCATCAACAATAGCTTTTTCAGGATTTAAATTAGAAAGAATCTTTTCCATACCAATTTTTTCAATTTCATTAAGATTAATCCCATCTGCCCTCATATTATCAATATCCTGAGCAGAAATAACAACTAAATCATATTCAAACATCTTTTTCAGTTTACGGGATAATATTGATCGTCTGTTTGGAGTTAAACGCTTAGAATCTTTTACACCCATTCTTTCTAAAACATTATCCATTTTTTCAGGTACAATAACTCCTGCAATAACTAATGGACCTAAAACAGATCCCCTACCTGCTTCATCAATTCCCAATATATCCATAAAAATCAACGCGAAAAAAAGTTAAAAAAAGAGAAATAATTATAATAATTATTTCATAGCTCTAAGACGAACTTCAGGTTCTAATGCAAGAGGTTCAGCAGCTACAATAGCAGTACCTTTTGCTACAACAGTCATAGGATCATCAGAAATTTCAATAGGAATAGAAATTTCATCAGCAATTCTTTCTTTTAATCCACGAAGTCTTGAGCTTCCACCAACTGCTACAGAATTGTTATAAACACCCATCATTAATTCTGGAGATAATCTTTCTAAAATTATGTTTAATCCATCAACAATTTCTTGTATAAATGGTTCTACAGCATCAGCTACCAACATAGAGTCAATAACAACTTTTTTAGGACGATTAGTTTCTAATGATTTACCAATAACTTCAACACTTAAATTTTCAAGTTGTTCACTGCAATGAATCATACCAACTTCAATTTTTGCAGCTTCAGCATCATGAATACCAATAGCTACATCATATTTTTCTGCAACTAACTCTACAATCCTATTATCAATGTCATCCCCACCACATCTAACAGTTTCAATGTCATTAATACCACCAAGAGAAATAATAACAATATCAGTTGATCCAGCACCAATATCTACAACCATAGTTCCATTTGGTTCTGCAATAGGTAAACCAGCACCAATAGCTGCTGCTAATCCTTCACTGATTACAAGAATATTTTCAGCTCCAGCTTTTCTACCAATTTCTTCTGCTGCATTTTTCTCTACTTCTGAAGAGTCTCCAGGAATACCAATAACAATTCTTCCAACACTTTCCCCTTCTTCAATACCTATTTGCATAGCTTTAATAAGTAAAGCTTGTGCTTGAACCACGTTTTCAATAACTCCTTTTTTCAAAGGTCTTACAGCAAGAATATCCTCAGGAGTCCTACCAAGCATTTTTTTAGCTTCCTCTCCAACTGCAATAACTTCAGAAGGATCATCTTTTTTAACAGCAACAACAGATGGAATTTGATACAAATCAAATTTATCTCCAGATGGTTTTGCAATTACAGTGTTTAAAGTTCCTAAATCTATTCCCAAACTATTACTAATGATTCTGGTATCATTAATTTGTGGTTCTTCTTCTTCATTTCCAAAAATATTCATGACTAATCCTCCGTTACAATATCTTTAAAATCAATAACAAATATCCTATTAGATGTAGCTATACTCTGGACTTTTTCAATATCATCATCTTTTTCAACTGAAATCAAAACTGTTGATAATACAACATCACTTACATTATATAATGGCTTTAAAGCAGATTTAATAAAAGTTGGTAGTTTAACATTTGAATTTATATCAACATCAATAAAACCTGTAGTTTGAGATTCTTGTAAAATCGCGAAAGAAACTTTAGATTTTTCAAGAACATAAACAAGATTTTTAATCATATCATCTGGAGCAACTAAAACCATCAAATTAGGCTCTTCAGTTAAATAATGGCGAGTTATTTGTATAAAGGCCCCACCTTCTTGATTACAAAGTCTCTTAAATTGATCAATTTTTTTTGAATTACCATGTAACATGATAAAATCAAATTTTTTATTCAATCTTTTATCTGTTAATATAACATGTTCTCTAAATAGAATCTTTACAGAATGCTTAGAAGCTATTGCTTTATATGCTATGTCATCTATTAACTTAACATTTCCTGCAGCTATACACCATGTTTTTTCATCTTGGTTTTCATTACTTGGTGTTAACCTTGCAGCCTGCCTAAGTGCTTGTATATCCTCTATCATTTAACTACTCGCATTATATCAATATTTACTTTACTAAAATAAATTACAACGAAAAAAATAGTTGAATTTATTAAAGTTTAACAATTAATAATTATCCATTATTATTATATATATTTTATCTTTAAAGATATAACTTTAACCATAATGATTAACATAAATCATAACAATAATTAAAATTAAAAATTAAATTTAACAAACAAATAACTTTTTAAAACTCAATTAAATTAGCCCATTATTCTAAAAATACCATTATTAAACTATTAAATAATGATACTGGTAAAAATAATGTCTAAAACAAGAAAAAATTAATAATAAATGAGTTCTAAAGTATTATCGGAGTTTTACATGACATTAGAAAGTACAAAAATTCAAAGTTTTTTTGCAATATCTGACGGAATATCATTGATGAATATGATAAGTGGATTTATTTCAATTATTTTTGCAATAAACCATAATTTCGAACTAGCAGCAGTTGCTATGATAATAGCTATCATGTTTGACTCTGTAGATGGATGGGTAGCTAGGAAAATTAATAGAAATGATGAATTAAAATTTGGAAAAAATATTGATTCTCTTTGTGATGCAATATCCTTTGGAGGAGCACCAGCAGTATTTTTTTACTCCATTAGTGAAACAATACCTCATAATACCTCAATACTCCCCTTAATTGTTAGTTTATTAATTGTAGCTTGTGGCATACTAAGATTAACTAGATACAATGTAATAGCAGACCATATTCAAACACGAGATTTCATAGGATTTCCCATTCCTGGAATAGCTATTATATTAGCTACATTCTATTTAAGTGGATTATTTAATATTTATATTGCACTAATATTAATGACTATTGTGTCTTTATTGATGATTAGTAATATTACATACCCTAAGTTTGATAATTTAATTATTATAGGAATTTCTGTTATATTAATTGTATTAATTATACTTCCAATAAACTTAACAATTTTCACAATCAATATACCTGCATTATTATTATTAATATTTTCCTTATATTACCTATTAATTAATTTAATTAAAAAATAATTAAATTACCCATCTACTTTTTTAAATTAAAAGTAGGGGTGCAAATTAATGATTGACCAGAAACCAAGAGATCCACTATATCCTAAAGGATATAAAGATATGGAAAATCTCAAAATTCCACGACCAAAACCTAAAGAAAAAGAAGATAATGATTTAAATAAATTAAAATCACTTAATCAAAAATTAGGAAAATATATTGGGCCAAAGCAGAATATAATTGAAAATGAAGATAAGAAAAAATTAGGGATGATTATTACAACATTAATTATCTTATCAATAATAACATCAACATATTATTTCTTAATTTATGAACCTTCCCAAGAAGAATTAAATTTAGCAAAAACAGCAAAACTCAATGAATTACATACACTTTATACTGGAGCACTAACCAGTTCCAGTGAAGCTATACTTCTAGAAAATGAAATTAGTAATGCAAAAAGCAAATCGCAAGTAGAGTCTATAAATATTTTATCTCCAGCTACGAAAGATTGGAAATCATTTCACAAAAAATCAATAAATGCAAATTTAGATTCATACAATAGAACTATGGCAACTTACAGCGATAATAACACTAAAAATGCAATAATACCTGCTAGTGAAGCTTTAACTATTGTTGATGAAAACAATGCTGAAATTCTTTCTAAAATCAAATTCGAAAAACCGAATACTGTATCAGTTCCTATTTTAGTTTCAAGACTTCAAGCAGGAGCAGGATTAGTAAATGTTGGTAGTATTGTTGATATTTACACTAGTTCAAATGGTACTGCTAATGAAAGTGCAAATAATCAGACAAGTCCAGATATCAAAGGATGTACAGTAATTTCTATAATGAGATGTGAAGAGAATGGAGAAATTGACAGCGAATATTCCAAAGCAAACACAATTGTCCAAGGAAATGATACAAATCCTCATGAAAATACTCAAACATTCAAATCAAATGTTTTAGAACTTTTAAAAGGAGCTATAATAAATGGTTATGATGAAAAACAGACTTCACAGTTACTGCAACATTATGGTATAAAATTATCCAGTTACGAACGACAAATTAATCTTGGAGATTTAGATGCCCAATACATGTTACTTGTTGAAACCCCACAGGACAAAGTTAATTTCCTATTGGATAATATGGACCAAATTATACTAACTATCCCAACAACAAATGCACCAGATTGGATGGTTAATGAAATAACTTCAACATATAAAAAATAATAAAAACTATTTTAAATTAAAAAACAAAACTTGATAATATGAATAAACCAAAAATTACAACCTTAATCATAATAATATGTATAATTATATTAGGGTTATATGCAGCAGGAGAAATCAATTACTTCTCATCAAAAATAGCTATTGAGAAAAATATTGAATCTCCTGTTGTAAATATACCAACTATTGGAGTTGAAGAAAAAATAAACAATGTTTCTCTTTCACAAGGAGTTCTGCATGATACCAATTCATTTACTCCAACACATGGAGATGTTATGTTATCAGGACATAGAACTCTTCAAGGATCTCCTTTTTTAAGACTTAATGAACTAAATAACGGAGATACAATTAGTTTAGAATGGCCCGGAATTGGGGAAGTGAATTATACCATTATAAACAAAACAATAGTTGAACCAACTACTCACATCAATATTGACCTCAATGGAAATCATATATACTTAATTACTTGTGACCCTATCGGTTCTACAGCACACAGGTTAATAATTGAAGGAGAAGAAAGTGGAGTTGGTCCTTTAAATGATAAAATAATTCAAAATAATCCACATGAATCTTATGGATTAATAATAGCTACTGGATTCTTAATTTTAGGATTAATATTTAGTTATTTTTATTCTAAAGATGATAAAATATATGTATTAAGTGTTGTACTAATTATATCCATAATATTATTCTATTTCTATTTATTCCCAATAGATTCAAATATAATTTATGAGAAAATATTATGGTTAAATGGAGGAATGTAATAAATGAATATAGATGAAAAATACTTTTCAAATATAACTTCAAGAGAAAGAGCAATATTTGAAGGTGCAATCAGTATGGGAGCATTATTCCACCAATTTGTTGGAACTCCTGTAAATAAAAATTCTAAAAAAAGTTTGGAAACAAGCATGGAAGAATCTTTAAAATTACAACCAGCTATTGAAGATGTTAATGTTAAAATCAGATTTGACAAATTAGAAGAATCTATGAGTGAGTTTGATTACACTTCTTTAACTGGAGATATGCTTGATGTTAAAATTCATACCAAAGTAGATAATGTAACTGCAATAATTAGGATAGAATTTATTGAAGAATTAAATTATCCTTTAATGTATGTAAAAGACATCAATTAAATTTAAAAGGGTGTATAACACACCCCTAAACTATTTAATTAACTAACTCAAAATTAACCAGTTCATTACCCTCTAAATTCACACTGTTCATGTCAACAGATGTTTGAGGTCCATCATAGGTTTTATAATATAAAATCCCTTTATCTGTATTATAACAGTCAGAATAAATAGTATATTCAAATTTACCATTTTCTACCAAAGTACAACCTTTTTGTTGTTCTACAGATGCTAAAATATGGAAAAATTGAGATACACTTTCTTTTTCAGAATCTCCAGAAATAGAATTTTCTTTAACAAAAGCTACTTTTACAAAACGAGACTGTGAAGAAACATCTCCTGGAAGACCAATTGAACCCATACCCCTACTATAAACAGTTAAATTCAAATTACCTCCAAATGTATTCTCAGGTGTTTTATTTGATAATGCTCTATAATTATTTAAATTAAAAAGTTGTTTATCAAATGGAGGATTATTAGTTAAAATACCTACAGGATTATCATAAATTTTCAATCCTTCAGATAATGATTCTACAACAATTGAAGCATTTTTATCAGAAATAATCCAATGTAATGGAGAGGGTGGTAATTGAGTGGAAAATTTTTCATTAGAAATATTTAAGTTAGCCAATAATGATTTAGCATCATCAATTGTCTTTGCTTGTGACAATATATATGGAATAATTTCAAAAGAAGCTATGTTAATCTTAGATTCATCTAACTGTTTATAATCACAGTAATCTGGAAAGTTAAGTCCACCCATAGCTAATCCTTTTTCATTACATGCATCATAATATAATGGATATTCATTAACACCAGCAGCTATCCCAATCATTCCGTAATGAGTTTCCATATCTTCAATTTCTCGAAATTTCAAAGGATAATTTCTTGGAGTTATAGTAACTCTTTCATTATATGAAATTTCATAATCAAAATTACGGCCAAAATAATGGCACTTTGTTAAATAATTTGCAGCAGTACACATAATTATCAACTCCGTTGTTAGAGTAATTATGTATAAGATATATTTATACTTAATTAAAAGTCAAAAAAAATAAAATTAATAAATATCAGTTAAATCAAATAATAACTCTTTTAAATGATCTTTAGTAATATGGTTCATTAAAACAACCCTAATAGCTACAGGACATTTAGCTACTGAAACTCTCCACCCTAATTTTTCTAATTTATCAGCTAATTCATGAGTTTCCATATTAGGATGATTAAAAGCTACAATATTTAATTCTGGTTCTACAACAACATCATATCCAATTTTTTCTAAACCTTCTTTAAAATAATGAGTATTATCCATTAAATTTTTAGCTAAATTCTCATATCCTTCATTTCCCAAATATTTCATAATAGCATAAGTAGCTGCAGAGGCTGCTCCAGAACGAGTTCCTACAATTGTAGATTGTGTTTTAACAGTTAAATATGGAGAATCAACAGCCATTACTTCCAAATATTCTTTCTTTCTAAATAAAATTCCACCTGCAGGAATAGGTGCTAAACCCATTTTATGAGGATCCACAGTAATAGAACAAACACCAAGTAATGAAAAATCAAAATCTGAGAATTCATAACCTATTTTTCTTAAAAAAGGTATGGAAAAACCACCAAAAGCAGCATCAACATGGAAATAAATATTATTTTCATGAGCTATTTTAGATAATTCTTCTATTGGATCAATCAAACCTAATTCAGTTGTCCCTGCAATAGCTACTATAGCTACTGTTTTGTCAGAAATATTATTCTTAACTGATTCAACATCAATTTTATAATTTTCATCTAATTTAGCTTCAATGATTTTTAAATTCATCATATCAGCAGCCTTTTTAAATGAAAAATGTGCAGAATCTGGAATTATAATTTCCCCATCTTTAATTCCTTTATATTTTCTGGCATGATTTCTTGCCGCTCTCATAGCCATTATATTAGCTTCAGTTCCACCAGTTACAATATTCCCATAAGGTTTACTAATAGACAATAATTCACCAATAGATTTTATAACTTCATCTTCAATATATTTAGTTCCCTTAAAAAGACCCGGATCTCCTAAATTAGAATCTAAAAATTTACAATAAACTTCTTTTGCAAAAGGATGTGCTTCAGTACACATGGATCCTAATATTCGTCCATCTTTATATTTATGATCTTTTGATTGAATTTTATCTAATTCTTTAAGTATGTCTTCTTTAGATATTGGTTTATCTTCCATAGTACAACCTGATAAGGTGATTAATTTATTTAAAAAAAAATAAAAAAAAGAAAAGAAAATTTATTCTTGAGATTTACGAGCAGCATCAAGAATAATTTTTTTCTCAGCTCTAGCCACAGTTTTTCTAACTTCAGCTACAGCATCTGCATTTGAGGATACACTAGTGATTCCATATCCTACAAGTTTTTCAACAATGTGTGGTACACTACCTGCTTGACCACAAATACTACAAGTAACTCCTGCTTCAACACATTTTTTAATTGTTCTTTCAATTAATTTCATTACAGCAGGATGTTCTTCAGTGTAATGTTTTGCAACAAATTCATTGTTTCTATCTACTGCAAGAGTATATTGAGTTAAATCATTAGTTCCTAAACTTACAAAGTCAACACCAATTTCAAGATAATCTTCAATAGTTAAAGCTGCAGCAGGTATTTCCACCATCATACCAAAGTCAATGTCTTTATGAGGAATTAAACCTACACTAGCACAAAGTTCTTTTGCTTTTTTAAGTTCACTAGGACTTTGAGATAATGGAATCATAATTCCTAAGTTAGTATAACCTTTATCATGAAGTTTTTTAATAGCCTTGAATTCACATTTAAGAATTTCTGGTTGATCAAGTTCCCTTCTAATACCTCTCCAACCTAACATTGGATTATGTTCTTCAGGTTCATTTTCTCCACCTTCCAAAGTAATAAATTCATCAGTTGGCGCATCTAAAGTTCTGTACCATACTGGTTTTGGATAGAATGCATCTGCTACAACCATTACATTATCTGCAATAGTATCAATTAATTCATCTTCCTTACCATCAGCAATAAATTTACCTGGGTGGATACCTGCAGTTAACATTAAATGTTCTGTTCTAAGTAATCCCACACCATCTGCACCAGTAGCTGCTGCTCTTTGAGCTGCTTCAGGCATACTTACATTAGCTTTTACTTCAGTTACAGTTATAATTGGAGCTGCTTCAACATTAGATGTAGTTGATTGAACTTCATTAGCTTCATTTTCAACAATTCCTTCATAAACCAAACCTTTTTTACCATCTAAAGTAACGCCAACATTTTCTTTTAAAGTAGAAGTAGCTGAACCTGTTCCTACAACACAAGGAATTCCAAGTTCACGAGAAATAATAGAAGCATGACAAGTTACACCACCTTCATCAGTGATAATTCCGCTAGCTCTCCTCATAGCTGGAACCATATCTGGAGTAGTCATAGTTGTAACCATGATATCCCCATCTTTAATTTTATCTAACTCATCAATATCTAAAACTATTTTAACCTTTCCAGAAGCTGTACCTGGACTTGCTCCAAGACCTTTAACAATTACATTTTTATTTCCAACAGCATCATCATCACTTACTTGATTATTGTCATCACCTAAAGTAGTAATTGGTCTTGCTTGTAATAAAAACAAGTTACCTTTTTCAAATGCCCACTCAGTATCCATAGGTTCACCATAATGAGCTTGAATCCTTTTACCCATTTCAGTTAATTCAACAAGTTCATCATCAGATAAAACACGTTCATTTCTTTTATCTTCTGGGACATCTACTCTTACACTTGTTCCATCTTCATCTTTTACATACATTAATTTTTTATCACTGATAGTAACACTAACAATTTCATCATTCTTTTTATCTACAACATAATTATCAGGAGTTACATCACCAGATACAACAGCTTCACCAAGACCCCATGATCCTTCAATTAAAGCTATTTCTTCACCAGTAGATGGATTTACAGTAAACATTACACCTGCTTTATCTGCAATAGCCATTTTTTGAACAACAACAGCAATGTATACTTTTGAGTGATCAAATCCATTTTCTTCCCTGTAAAAAATAGCTCTTGCTTCAAATAAAGAAGCCCAACATTTTCTTATATAATCAATTACATCCTCACTACCAGAAACATGTAAAAAAGTATCTTGTTGACCTGCAAATGAAGCATCAGGTAAATCTTCTGCAGTAGCTGAAGAACGGATAGCTACATCAGTATCATCTTCATCAACTCTTTGACAAAGTTGATTATAAGCTTCAATAATTAAAGTAGACATGTCTTCTGGAACTGGAGTTTCAATAATAATAGATTTAATTTCTTCAGCAGCAGCTTGAAGTTCTTTAGTATTATTAATATCCGTTTTAGCAAGAATATCTAATACTTTACCATTAATCCCAGCATCTTCCATGAATTTTCCATAAGTTTCAGCAGTTACTACAAAACCAGGTGGAACAGGAATACCTGCTTGAGTCAATTCTCCTAAGTTAGCTCCTTTTCCTCCAGCAATTCCAATGTCAGATTTGCCTAAATCCTCAAATTTTACAACATACATGAATTATAACCTCTTTGGTTTTAAAATGAAATATCTTAATACATTGACTGTATGCTCTTAACTAATAAAAAAACATAGCCAATATTATAATTAATGTATAAATTTTAACATTTAAATATTTAATCAAAATAAGTCGCAAAATATAGATATTGAAAAAAAATTAAAAAAAAGAGTAATAAAAAAATTAGTTAAACTTATAAAACTAATTCTTCACCTTTGTCAACAACAATTCTACAAGAAACTGGTAATTTCATTCCTGCTCTTTTTAATGCTAATTTAGCATCTTCAAAGTTTTTCTTATTGGTATCAATAGTAATAATTCTTTGACCAGCTTTAACAATAGCTTCAACACTAATTGGTTTACCAAATGCATTTCTCATACCACTTTGAACCCTATCTGCTCCTGCACCAGTAGCCATAGGATTTTCCCTTACAATTTGGTGAGGGTAAGTTCTTAATTTTAAGTGGTAACCTAATCTTCCAGCTTTCCTTTGCATAAGTCTGTTAGATGCAATCCTTGCTGCTTCTAAAGAATTGTGTCTAATTTGAGCAGGTTTTTTTACAGCTAAACTTACTGAAACTGGGAATTCATCAGTTAAATTACCCATATCATATTGAACAATTCTTGAATTTGGGGTTTTCCTAATATAATCTCTTCTTGTATAAGCACGAACCATTATAATTCCTCCGAAATAATCCAAACATCTAATAATGTGTTTGATTGAAAAATAGCTATCATTAATAAAATTGTATAGTGTATCTCTAAATAGCTATGTAAAAATTATATATAATAATATATAGAATACTTAGATATTTAAACTTAGTTATTAATAAATGTTATCCTAATTTAATAAAATATTTATTTAATATACAATTTATTTTACCCACCTAATTTTTCAACAAAACTAATTCAGAATAATTTAAAACATTAATTAAAGTATTAACCTACTTAACAATCCCATTTGAATAATAAACATATTATCCTCCAAAATATAAAGATTATACATTGCAACATAACTGCAAAATTTCGTTTATTTGTCAATATTAATTTTATAAATCTAACTAGTTCAACATTAATAATATAATTATACCCATTAAATAAAAATTATTTAATAGTTTAAAAAACATAGTTCTTAAAGATGAAAATAAAAGGGAAACTACAACTCAAATATAAAAACTCCAAAACTGCTAAAACTGTTTATGAATCTCTAGAAGTAGACAATTTAGGATTTTTAGATTCAAAATTAGAAAAAAATATAATCACATATAACTTAGACAATGACTCTCTTGGAAGTTTTTTATCAACAACAGATGATTTAATAGCATCTGAAATAGTTGTGGAAAAAATTCTTGAAACTACTAAAAAAGAATGAAAAATGTATTACATAAACAAATAAACATAAATTAATAGGAACTTTTATATAAATAAAAATTATAAATATATTTTATAAATAATTTCTTGATTTATTAAATTAAAATACAAAGTAGAGAGTGTATATTTATGGAATGTTACTATCATCCAAACAAAGAAGGTGTTAATACATGTGCCATCTGTGGAAAATCTGTATGTGAAGAATGCAGTTTAGAAATCGCAGGTAAAATGTATTGTAAAGAATGTTTGGAAAAAATTGTAGGAATTGGATTAAATAATGAAACTAATGAAAAAGAAGAAACACAACCAATAAACAATAAAACTGAACCCGCAAGACTTGGTAAACAAGAAGAACCTCAAAGAGTTCCATTAGAACATGATTACCAACCACAAGAAGAAAAAACCATTTTTGCTAGTGATTTAAGTAATAAATTAACTAATGAAAAGGATAACATCTACGACAATCTAACAAAAGAAGAAAGCATATATAATGCTCCTTTGGAACAAGAATATTACCCTAAAGAAGAAATAGCTAAAAAACCTATTGCTGATGATTCACCATATAATATCAAAGGAATGAGTTATTCTCAAGAGTATGATGTAGAACCAAATACATATTTGAAAAAAGAAAATGCACCTTACTTAGAACAACCTAATATAAATCAAGATCAAAGATTAAATCAGGCAAACAATAATTATCAACAACCACAAAACGAGTTTGATTACTATACACAAGAACAAATAACCCAACAACCACAAAGTGCACAAAACGAGTTTGATTACTATACACAAGAACAAATAACCCAACAACCACAACAAGATTATATCTATCCTGATCATACTTATGAACCTAAAGAAACAAGTGCAAGACAAGCTTTAGAAGAAAAATATGAAAAATATTTAGATGATTTGTACTTTGATGAACCAGAAATTCCTTTAGAAGAACAATTAGCAAAAGATGAAGCACAATATGGCTCATTAACTAAAAAACCATATACTACCCCAACACAACCAGTAAATGAATATGTTGAAGAAGTACAATACACACAACAACCAATAGAACAAAGTTATTATCAACAAGAACCTCAAACTAGAACCCCAAGTAGAAATTATGCTGAAGAACAGGAATTAGACAGACAAATACGCAGTCAGTTAAATATACGTAGAGAAGAACCAAAAAATTCTGGAAAACCTATCCATAATATTAAATATGATGATGGTAAAGAACCATATGGAATTGTAGATATTATATTAACTATTATCTTAATAATAGCTATTTTAGTAGTAGTATTCTATATTGTATACTTATTCTTCTTAAGCTCATCATATCCAACATTTATTGATGCAGTATTCGGTCTTCAAGACCCTGGAGAATTATTAAGTAAATTAATGAAATAATTCAATTTCATTATTTACTTTTTTTCTAAATTTTTCTAAAACATCACTATTTTTATAACCTAAAACTCTTATTTTAGATGGATAATTTTCAATATATTCTGAAATTATTGTTTTGCAAATAGGAATTTCTAAAATACTAAGTATTCTTTGAGCAAAATGTGTTGAAAATCCCCTACCAATATGATTTTGAAGATTATAAACACTACCAAATGGTGCATTACTCAAAATATTTTCAGCTAACTTATCATTAAACATGTTTAAACTAGCTAATTGCTCAAAATCAAAATTATTTACTGTATTTAAAATAGATTTTTCATCCCGAACATTATAAATTAAATTATCTTTTTGACTTTTTAATATTCCAATTGTCTGTGAAGGCATCATTTTTTTAACATCATCAAAGTTATTTTTAATAATACTTTCACGAATTAAAGTTCCACTTACTCCCCCAATTCGTTTTACAAAAATAAATTTATTTTTATAATCAAAATTAATTTTACTTAAAGAATTTGAAAAAGAAGCAATAACATAATTATCTTCTTTAAGCTTATCTTTCAAAAGAATCTCATTAGCTGTTTTATCAATTATTTTATAAGGCTTTGGAGCTATCCAATGACCCTTAGATATCCTATCCATTATCAAATCAAAATTTTCAACTTCATTATATCCTCTAGGAATATAATCTGCATTAAGTGCTTTAAACATTTTAGCTAATGATAATGAATACTGACCAGAACCCATAATTCCCATAGGCGGACCTTCAACAACAATATCTGCACCTACATTAATAGCCATTTTAGCTCGAAATTCACGAGGTAATATATAAGGAATGCCTCTTCCACTACGTTCAAATAGCCCTGGAACAATAGCTACAAATAATGCATCAGGAACTTGTGACTTTGCAACATTCATGCAATGAAAATGACCATTATGTAAAGGATTATATTCTGTAAAATCAGCTATTAATTTTATTTCAGAACATGTATCTAAATTTTCAGAAAATCCATTTAAATCTGTATAAAATAATTTTTTATCCCTTTTAAGAATATCCTGAATTAATGACATGAATATAAATATAAAAGTCAAATTAAAAAAAGATTATGATTAAAAAAAAAAGAGTCTGTAAAATTTTATAGGCTTATTTGATTTTTATGTGTTTTTCGGTCCAATTTTGCATTTGATAG